>JAPKBD010000364.1 GCA_028824965.1 Alphaproteobacteria bacterium
CGAACCTGCGACCCCCGGATTAGAAATCCGATGCTCTATCCAGCTGAGCTATGGGTGCCCAAGGCGGTCGCTCTCTTCGTCGTAACCTACACCGGCTCCGTACCGGGGCCGCGCAGGGTGGCGGAGGAGAAATTGTCAGCGTAGGTGCGAATGCGCACCTGACGTTTTTTCGGCTCCCGCACCTTGTAATCAATATCGTTCCGCTCGCAATAGGCAATGGCGTCGTCTTTCGTCTCAAACTTCAGGCCTAATTGCTGGCGCATGTCCGTGGAAGACGTCCAACCCATTATGGGCTCTATACCGCGGGCGGCGGTCAGGTCAAATTCCACGCACCAGTTCGTCAGATTTCCACGCCCGGATTGGGTGACACCTTTGGCGGGCTGAAAGATCGTTGCCCTTTTCGATTGCGCACTCACGTGATCAAACCCTTCATGGCCACAGTAACTATACCGAGTAACGACACAGAATAACTATGCTGTCATGGCTATACCCCATGGACAGGACCGCTACAATAGCACAGCATCGCGGGGGGTGCATTAGGTACAGCGGGGGGCGGCCCAAGGAATGACCGAAGAGTGGCCAAAGGAAAAGATTGAGATATGGCAAAGAAGAAATATCACCTGGCACAATTCCTGGTCCACGGCCCCACCTATCACAGCCAGGCCATGTGGCGACATCCCGAAACCGCCGCCCGCAATTTCGACTGGACCCAGCCGGAGTTGTACCAGCACATCGCAAAGGTGTGTGAGCGGGGCAAGTTCGACATGGTGTTTTTCGCCGACCTGAATTACATCTCAGACACCTTTCAGGGTAGCCTGGACCCGGCCCTGCGTTATGCAGCGCAAGCACCGGAGCATGACCCCCTGCCCCTGCTATCCTTTATGGCGGCGGTAACGACGCATATCGGTCTGGGTGCCACATTGTCGGTCAGTCATCACCACCCCTTTTATGCAGCCCGGCTGTGGGCCACCCTGGATCATCTGACCAAGGGGCGGGCGGCCTGGAATGTTGTCACCTCCCTCAACCACAACCAGGCCAACAATTTTGGTGAGGAGCGTAAATCATCCGAGCTGCGCTATGAACGGGCGCACGAGTTCCTGGATGTCTGCCAAAAGCTTTGGGATAGCTGGGATGAAGATGCGGTGGTGATGGACCGTGAGGCACCCCTATTCGCCGATGCGTCCAAGGTTCACCGCATTGATCATGAGGGTAAATATTTCAAATCCCGCGGCCCCCTGAACGTCACCCGTTCGCCGCAAAACGGCCCTGCGATCCTGCAAGCCGGCACCTCGCCGGGCGGGATGGATTTCGCGGCCCGCTATTCAGACGGCATCTTTGCCATTCAGCCACGGGCGGAGGACGCGGCGAAATATTTCCACGATGTGAAGGAGCGCATGGCAAAATTCGGCCGTGCGCCCGAAGACTGCAAAATTCTGTTCGGTGCCCAACCGATCATTGGATCCAGCGAGGCCGAGGCCCTGGAACGTCAGGAGCTGCACAATTCCCTGGTACCCCAAGACGGCGGCATGGCGATATTATCGGCCCATCTGGATTTCGATCTGGGCAAACTGGACCCCAATGAAGACATGACGAAGCGGGAGGAGCCGGAGCTGCAACGCCTGAAAACCCGCTATCGCAAGGAAACAGGCGAGGGCATGACGGTCGCCGAAGTCGCCAAACGCCACGGCCAATCTGTCGGCCTGCCACAATTCGTCGGTACGGCCAGCTCCATCGCCGATCAGATGGAGGCCTTCATGGAAACGACGGGGGGCGACGGCTTCATGCTGTCCCCCATCCACAACCCCGGTGCCATCGAAGACTTTGTCGATTTGGTGGTCCCCGAACTACAACGACGCGGCCTGTACCGGGAAGATTACACGGGCACGACGCAGCGGGATCATCTGAGCCAGGATGATTGAGCCCGGCTGGCGGGCCTTTTTTGCGCTAACCTATCCCTGATCGTGGGACGTCTTTTGTTGGGAGTGAGTATTTTGAGAGCACTTGTTATTGGCGGCACGGGGCCTACGGGGCCTTATTTGGTAAATGGCCTTATCGCGCAGGGTTATGAAGTGTCGATTATGCATCGGGGCACCCATGATAGCGACGAAATCCCCCGTTCTGTTGAGCGGATTATCGGCGACCCGCATTTTCGCGAGACCATTCATGATGCGCTCAAGGGCCGCTCGTTTGACCTGATCATCGCCACCTATGGCCGCATCCGTTATATCGCCGAAATCATTGGGGCCTACACGGACCGGCTGATCACCATCGGCGGTGCACCGTGTTATCGTGGTGTTCTACAGCCCGAGGACTTGTATCCCGCCGGCCTGCAAATCCCCCTGCCCGAAGATGCGCAAAAGGTGGAAAGCGAAGAGGAATTTCGTTTCGGCTACCTTGTGCGCGGGGCAGAGGATGCGGTCATGCAGGGCCATGACGCGGGCCACTACAGTGCCACACACTTTCGCTATCCCGTGGTCTATGGCCCCCGGCAAGTGACGTCGACGGTGTTTACCATCATGCGCCGCTTCATGGATAAAAGGCCCTATATTGTCTTGCCCGACGGTGGCTTGACTATCACGTCACGGGGTTATTCAGAGAATGTTGCCCACGCCGTCCTTTTGGCGGCAAGCCAGCCCGACAAGGCGGCCGGGCAGATCTATAATTGTGGCGATGAGCATCAGATGACCATGGCCCAATGGATTGAAGTTGTGGCCCGGGCCATGGACGGCGAGCTTGAAATTATTGGCGTGCCCGATGCCTACGCCCATCCGGCCCGTGGCTTGATGATGTTTCATGGCCCGGCGAACCACCAGCTGTTCGACCTGTACAAAGTAAAATCGGATTTGGGGTACAGGGACGTTGTACCGGCGGTTGAGGCAATGGAACGAACCGTCCGCTGGTATCAGGACAACCCGCCCGAAAGCACCCCCGAAGCTGCGGCGGAGTTAGTCAAAAATTACGCCCTGGAAGACGAAATCGCCGCCATCTACCGCGACAGCTGTGACCGCCTGGCCGCCATCGATTACGAAAAACCGGCCTTTCATCATTCCTACCCCCACCCTAAAAAGCCCGGATTGGACCGCGATCATCGCGCCCGATGAGAGCCTTTAGGGCAATACCGCCTCACCCTCAATCTCGACCATGGCGTTGGGGTCGATCAAGCGGCTGACTTCTACCAGGGTCATGGCGGGGAAATGTTTGCCGAGATGTTCGCCCCAGGCAGCGCCCACTGCCGCCCCGGCGGCATTAAAGGCGTCGATATCGGTGACGTAGGCGCGCATCATGACCAAGTGGCTAGGTTCGCCCCCCGCTGCCCGCAACACAGTGACCATGTTGCCCATGGCGCGTTCCCATTGGCCGCCGAAATCCAGGGCCGGGTCAACCGACTTGTTGCCCTCCGTGGCCGCGATTTGGCCTGCGATACGCAATACCCGCGCGCCCGTGGCGATGACGCCATAGGAAAAACCCCGTGCCCGGCCCCAGCCTTCCGGCAATACGGCTGTGTAATCGATCTCGCTCATGATGCATCCTCCCGAAATTTTTGTGTTGTAGAGAGCCTAACCTGTAGCACCACACATTCACCAGTCTTGATTGCCAGCTCCCATGGCTTATGTTGTGCAGATCATTAGTTAATCGAACGAGAGCCATTTGTCCCTAACGACCAAAACGTCCCAACCCATCTTTAATACGACGCCCGCAGTCATGAGCTTGATTGCGATCAACGTCGCCATTCATCTTATTAGACAAGTGCTGTCGGACCAGTGGGCCCAGATCGTCGTGATCCTTGGCGGCTTTTCGGCACCGATATTCCTGGCCACGATCCTGGGCGCGCAGGAGAAATTTACCGTTCTGTTGGCCCTCACGCCTCTGACTTATGCTTTTTTGCATGGGGATTTCGTCCATCTGGCCATGAACATGGCGTTCCTGCTGGCCTTTGGTACGGCGG
>JAPKBD010000365.1 GCA_028824965.1 Alphaproteobacteria bacterium
CATGATCTGGAGTGCTGCGTACGCACATGCAGCAACAAGGGGGAGCAGGGCCGCCAACTGAAAGCCCTCACTGCCGGGGCGGATAACAATAATCACACCGACGAGACCAAGAGCGACAGCGCTTAGGCGATGAAAGCCTACAACTTCGCCAAGTAAAGGAATGGAAAGGACCGTAATCAACAACGGCGCAACAAAGAATATGGCGGTCGCCTCACTCAACGGAAGGACGGCGATCCCAGCAAAGAACGTCAGATTGGCGACAACGACCGCGAGGCCGCGAAGGAGATGAAGGCCCAGTCGTTTCGTACGAAGATTGGCGAACCCACCGTCCAACGGCATTATTACCGCCAGCGTCACGATCAACGCGACACTGGAACGAATGAAAACGACCTGATGAAGTGGATAGTCGCCGCTGAACCATTTCACGATCATATCGTTGGTTGAGAACGTTACGACTGCGCCAATTACACATAGGATTCCGAGGACGTTACTGGATGGTCTTTTCATCCGCAGATGATTAGGTGATTGCTTGGCGAAAGACAATTGCTTCTTACTATGCAGCGTCGATTCCGCGACGCTACGACGGCGGTTTAGTCGCCGGATTTGAGCGCTTTACGAAATCTTGCGGACTGCCCGCTTCGGATCAAAAGGGACATCACAATATTCAAAAAACGCATTCCCACCTCGTCATCTTGAAATAGGGTCATAGTTGATCCACCGCCGCCTCTTCCAACAGCCAGTCGCGAAAGGCGATCAGGCGGTCATCGTCGGCTTTGCCAGTTGGATAGACAATTTGGAAGGGGTGGTCGGAGCGGCGTTGGACATCGAATAGGCGCACCAGGCGGCCTTGTTCCAGATCATCGCGCACCAGGGCGTCGATACCGATAGCGACGCCGATCCCTTCGATGGCTGCCTGGCATAGCCAGGTTCAGGCTTTCAAAGCGCAGTTCCCGCGCACCATTTAGGGTGGGCAAGCCAACGGTGGTCAACCAGCGACGCCAATCGGTTGGCCGGGGCCCGCTGTGGATCAAAGTTTGGCTATCCAGGTCGCCAAGCGCCTTAATTCGCGCCGCAACCTCCGCGCTGCACACGGGATAGGTATCCACGGATAGGAATTGGTGACAGTGCAGTCCGGCTGGCCGGTCGTTTACACCCAGCACTTGGATGGAAAGATCATAATCATCGCGGGCGAAATCAACCGGGTTCAGAGATGTTGTCAGGCGCACATCCACCTCCGGGTGACGATCATAAAAACGGCCCCAACGGGGCAACAACCAGCGAATGGCAAAGGTCGGATAGGCGCAGATGGATATGGCGGCACTATGGCGTTCACCACGCAGACGCGCGGTCGCCGCTGCCAGATGGTCCAGCGGTGTCGAGATTTCCGCCAAGTAATCTCGTCCCTGGGCGGTCAGTTCGACCCGTTTGTGATGCCGGTGGAACAAACGGGTGCCCAGCAGATCCTCCAACCCCTGGATTTGCCGACTGATGGCACCGGGGGTGACGTGGCGTAATTGCGCTGCTTGCAGAAAACTCAAATGTTCCGCTGCCGCACGAAAGGCCAAAAGGGCTGCTGTTGATGGAATATCAGACATTTTGATTACTTTATGAGTGATAATTAGTCAATCAAAAGCCACAATTTTATCGTTTGTCAAGACTGTCTGCCTGGGCCACATTGCCCGCACAGCCACACATATAGGGAATTCGAAAATGACAACGGGCGCATTGGCAGCACAAATCGAGGCGATGGACTTGAACGATTGGGTCGCACCTGATTGTCAGGGACAGAATTTCTTTGAGGTGGATACGTCCCTGCAAGGATTGTTGAAGCTGTATCTGGACGACAAGTTGCGCAATCATATGGAGCCCCATTATCGCCGCCTGGGCGAAATTGCGGGCGGCCGCTTGGACGAGCTGTCGCGCACATCCGACCGCCACACACCCATCCTTCATGCCCGCAGCCCCAAGGGCCTGGACGAGGACTGGGTGGAATTCCACCCGGCCTATCGGGAAATGGAACAAATTGGTTTTGGTGATTTCGGCATCCACTGCATGTCGCGCAAACCCGGTGTGTTCGGCTGGGATGCACCCATTCCGCCCCTGGCGAAATACATCTTCCAATACCTGTTCGTGCAAGGTGAATTCGGCCTAATGTGCCCGATCTCGGTCACAGACACCTCCGCTCTGTTGATTGAGCGTTATGCATCCGAAGAGGTAAAAGCTAAATTCCTGCCCGGCATGCATAGCCAGGACATGACCAAGATCCTGAAAAGCGCACAGTTCATGACGGAGAAAACCGGCGGCTCGGACGTTTCCAATATTGAGTTGGAGGCGCGCTGGGAGGACGGGGAATGGCGTTTGTATGGTGAAAAATGGTTCTGTTCCTGCGTCGACGGTGATGTGGCCTTATTGCTGGCCCGCCCCACAGGTGCCGCGAAAGGTAACAAGGGCCTCGGCCTATTCGCCCTGCCGCGCCAGCTTGATGATGGCAGCCGCAACAAATACCGCATTGTCCGCTTGAAGGAAAAACTAGGCACCAAGTCCATGGCATCAGGCGAGATCATCTTTAACGGTGCCGTGGCCTACCCCTTGGGGGAGGTTGGCAACGACATCAATAACGGCCTGAAGTTAATGATGGATCAGGTCAATATGTCCCGTCTGTCCCACGGTGTCCGCGCCGCGGCGATGATGCGCCGTTGTTTGAATGAGGCCCTGGTGGTGGCCCGCAACCGCATCGCATTTGGCGAGAGGATAATCGACAAACCCTTATTGCGCCGACAGTTGATGAAGCTGATGGTACCTACCGAACAGGTCTTGTCCATGGCATTGTTCGTAGGTCGGCAGTTAGAGCTGGCGGAGGCAGGCGATGAGAAGGCCGCCAATCTGGCCCGCATATTGACGCCACTACTCAAATTCCGCTCCTGCCGGGACAATATTGCTGTGGCGACAGGGGCCATGGAAGTTCGGGGCGGCAACGGCCTGATCGAAGATTGGGTTAATTCCAAACTGGTTCGCGACTCCCTGATCGGGGTGTTGTGGGAAGGCACCTCCAATATCAATGCCCTCGACGTCACCACCCGCGCCATAGCTAAAGTTGGTGCCCACGTTCAAATGGCCGACAGCATGCATGAACTGTTGGCCGAAACAAAAGGCCTGCCGGGACAGTTCAAGGGTGAGCTGGACAGCACCATCGATAGGGCGGTTGCGTTTGCTGAAAAGGTTGCCATGACCGGCAACGAACCCATGGCGCGAAAAGCCTCTGATGCGCTGTATCACATGGTGACAGCGGTGTTAATGGCAACGGAAGGTGCCCGCCTGGGCGAAATGGGCGAAGATGCATCCCGCATGATCCTGGCCCGCATGGTCATGGACCATCGTCTGCGCGCCGGTGACCCTTTGGCGATCGAGGATGACAATGATGCAGCCGTCGCTGCATTGTTGGGTGATGAGAAGGTGGATCTGGCCACGGCGCAGGCTTTGGCCGCAGCATAGACAAAATCGATGACAACGTCGCTGCATCAGACGCGACTGGATCTTGTTCTGAAGACCCTGCGGGAACATGGTGCCCGCAGGGTGCTCGACCTTGGTTGCGGTACGGGACCATTGTTGGAGGTGCTGGCCCAGGATCAGTTTTTCGAAGACGTTGTTGGCCTTGATACCTCCCGCAAGGCGCTTGAAGAAAGTACCCGGCTGCTCAACAGGGCAGGGGTGACGATTGGTGGAAAGGTGAAACTTTTGAACGCCTCGTTTACGGACACCAACCCGCAGCTGTCCGGTTACGACGCCGGCGTGTTGTTGGAAACCATTGAACATATTCCCCCTGATCGCCTCTCAAAAGTGGAGCGGGCGATTTTCAACAGTTTCAAACCCAACCTGGTTCTTATCACTACGCCAAACCAAGAATGCAACGAACTCCTCGGTGTGCCGTCGCATCGATTGCGCCAT
>JAPKBD010000366.1 GCA_028824965.1 Alphaproteobacteria bacterium
AGCACAAGAATGTCTTCATCGGCACCGATGCCCACAGCCCGAAATACTGGCCGCCTGAATTGCTCCATTACATAAATTCGTACGGCCAGGACAAGGTTATCTTTGGCACGGATTTTCCCATTTTGGACTTTCAACGAACCATCGATGAGATCGAGGCGCTTGACCTGCGGCCCGGTGCCCTGCGGAAACTTCTGCGCGATAACGTTCAGCGAATTTATGAATTAAAGGCTTAATTCATTCCAACCTGCGGGACGAACACGCCACACACTAGGCCACCGTCGCCGGCTGGCGTCCCGAACGATCAGTAAAGGGGACTTCCGTTCCCCCGAATCGTTTGATCTATTCAGTCATTTGTGTTTTCGTTTTTATATCAGAAAATCGGCATATCTTCAGGGAAAACTATTCCCGGCGCGTATTCGGAAAAAGCTTCCCTACAGTTATCAAACGTGGGTAACATCCCCACTAATTATAGTTACTATAATCTTGTTGGGTTGCGATTGCTGGGAACATCGTGACAGAAAGACAGGACGATAGGCAGCGGATAAGGCCGAATTGAAAGCTGTGCCACCGCTCAACAGGGAAACGCAAGATGAGTAAATCTACAGATTTGAGTAGCGAAGACGACGCTAAATTAGAAGCATTGGCGGATGAGGCGACATCGGACCGTGTCTCGGGTGTGGTTTATTGGATCACCTTGGTGTACGGCGGCTTTGGCATTCTTGTGGCCATGAACCAGACGTTTACCTGGAATGCCTTTGGCTATGTCATGGTTGATAATGCCTACTATTATCTTTTGATTGCCATCTTTCTCACCCTCGCCTTCCTGATTTTCCCGGCCCGGAATGCCGATCGCTTCCATGTCCCGTTCTATGACTGGATATTAAGCGGCATCACCCTTGCTGCCGCTTTGTACCTTTCCTACCACGGCGGTGAAATGGTCGAACAGGGCTGGGATATTGTCGCGCCCATGGAGCCGACAATTGCAGCCGCGGCCATCTGTTTCCTGGCTCTTGAAGGGGTGCGCAGGGCTGGCGGCGGCGCTTTGTGCATTATCGCGACGATATTCTTTCTGTTTCCCTTATGGGCCGATGTGGCACCGGGCTTCCTCTGGGGCTTCTCAAAAGAACCGCTGGAACTGGTGCGCGCCCATGCCATGGGCTTTGAGAGCATCATCGGTGTACCCATGCGGGTTGCAGGCAACCTGCTAATTGGCTTCCTGATCTTCGGCTCTGCGTTAGTGGTCACGGGGGGTGGTGATTTCTTCATGAACTTCGCGTCCGCGCTAATGGGACGCAGCCGGGGCGGTCCTGCCAAGGTTGCGATCCTGTCCAGCGGATTTTTCGGCTCGTTAAGCGGCAGTGTTATTTCCAACGTGGTGACCACGGGTAAGCTGACCATCCCAACCATGAAGCGGGTGGGTTACCCGCCTGTTTATGCCGGCGCAGTAGAAGCCTGCGCCTCAACAGGCGGTGCCCTAATGCCGCCTGTTATGGGTGCTGTTGCCTTCTTAATGGCGGAATTCCTGAACGTCCCCTATTCAACTGTGATGATCGCCGCGGTCGTACCAGCGGTGATTTTCTACCTTGCCCTGCTGTTGCAGGTGGACGCCTATGCCGCCGTCAATGGCCTGAAGGGCATGGATGAAGAAGATATCCCTGACCTGTGGGAAACATTCAAAAGCGGTTGGTATTACATATTTAGCCTGGTTGCCCTGGTCTACATGCTGGTCTGGTTACGTCTGGATCTTTATGCACCATATTTTGCGGCAGGCATTTTGATCTTTTGCTCCTTTGTCTTCCGCAAGGGTGAAAAACGGTTCAATCTGGATACGGCCCGGGAATTGATTGTCGATTCCACCAAAATCATCGCCAATATCATTGCCATTCTGGCCGGTGTCGGCATGATCGTCGGCTCCCTGGCTTTCACCGGCGTGGGCGGTGCTTTTTCGCGTGAGCTGCTGCAAATTGCGGGCGATAATGTCTACTTTTTGCTGGCCATGGGGGCGATGACATCGTTCTTGCTTGGCATGGGCATGACGGTCAGTGCCTGCTACATCTTCCTGGCCATCGTCCTGGGCCCTGCGCTGATCGATGCGGGCCTTGACCCCATCGCCTCTCATCTGTTCATCCTATATTGGGGCATGCTGTCCTACATCACCCCGCCTGTGGCCCTGGCCGCCGTGGCTGCATCGATTATTGCCAAGGCGGACACCATGGCGATCGGTATGCGAGCCATGCGCCTTGGCTTGATCAATTTTATCCTGCCGTTTATCTTTGTGCTGAACCCGGCCCTGATCCTGCGCGGAGACTGGGATGAAATCATCATTATGGTTAGCACGGCAATGGTTGCCGTCTGGTTGATGGCATCCGCCTTTGAAGGGTATTTGAATAAGGCCGGTATCATTGGCTGGACCGTCCGCGCGCCCCTATTGGCCGCTGCCGCCGGCCTATTGTATCCAGAGATTTATTCCAAGGTCGCCGGCGTAGGATTGATCGCCGTCAGTTATGCAATCGCTTTCATGCAAAAGAAGCAGGCAACTGCCTAATTGCTAGCTGAGTAGGGATTGCAAATAGACCATAACGATGTTGTGATAGACAAAATCACAAAAACGACGAAACGTAGCTAAAAAACCAAACAACTATAAATGAAACTAGGGAGAACTTTACGATGGAACTAAGCAAACACATGTGGCGGTTTGCAAGCGGGGCCGCGATGGCCGCGTTGCTCGCCACCAGCGGTGCCCATGCGGGCGGCGTACCGAAAACCATGATTTGGACGTCTTACGATTTCGGCTCTGCCGGTTTCGCACAGGCATCCGCAGTGGCAAATGCCTTCAAGAAAAAATACAACACCCGCATTCGCATCGTGCCGTCGGGTACAGGCATCGGCCGTTTGCTTCCTGTCACCCAGCGCAAGGCCCATTACGGCTTCCTGGCGACGGAAACATTTTTCGCCTCCGAAGGCATCTATGATTTTGCTGTTACACAATGGGGCCCGCAGGATCTGCGCATCGTCCTCGCCCCGCCAACGGGTACGGGCATCACGGTTCCCAAAGGTTCCAAATTCGCCGATGGCCATAACCTCAAAGGCATCAAGCTTGGCTATGTGAAAGGCAATCCGTCCGTCAATGTTAAGACTGATGCGTTGCTGGCCTATGCCGGCCTGACCCGTGCTGACATCACACCTGTGTGGTTTGGCGGCTATGGCGTCATGAAAGGCGCCCGTTTGAGCGGCAAGATTGACGGCTTCCTGATGTCCCCTTATTCCGGCATCACCCGTGAGCTGGAAGCTTCACCCGACGGCATTGATTGGATCCAATTCGATCCTGCAGATAAAGAAGGTTGGGCCCGCATTAATAAGATTGCCCCCATGTATGCCCCACTGTCTATCGATGATGGAGCCGGCATGGAAAAAGGCAAGCCCGTCAACATCATCGAATTCCGCTATCCCATGATGGTCACATATGCTGACCGTAGCGAAGCAGAAGTCTATGAAGTCGCCAAGGCAATGGATGAAGCGTTCGACCTGTACAAGAACGTCAACGCGACGACCAAAAACTGGGCCATCTCCATGGCCGGCAAAACCCCGGCTGACGTTGCCTGGCATCCCGGCTCGGTCAAGTACCTGAAGGAAAAAGGCGTTTGGACAGCCGAGGCGGAATCCTGGAACCAGGCCCGCCTGGCCCGTCATGCCAAAGTGATTGAAGAGTGGGACAATGCCACGGATGCCTTCAACATGTGGCGTGCGGCAGAGAAAAAGAAGAAGAACAAGATCAAGGTCTCAGAAGCCTGGCCGAAATACTGGGCGGACCATCGTAAGAAAGTTGGTCTCGACTAGACTTGTAAATAAAACGATGGAAATGGGCGGCTTTGGCCGCCCATTTTTATTGCTCTAGCAGGTTGCTGAAAAACTCCCCCATCATCTCTCATTCTATGATTCA
>JAPKBD010000367.1 GCA_028824965.1 Alphaproteobacteria bacterium
GTGACCTTCGATACAGCCAGCGGTGCCACGTTGACATTGTCGGGTGATATTGCGCAGCTGCTCGACGGCGCGGGCATCGATATGCAGATCGTGATTGCAGGAACTGCTGATGCAGTGCTGGCGGATCTGTTCGGTTTGCGAGATGTGGATCTGGTCGAGAGGTTGTCGATTTCGGGGCGCATAAAGGGCCGGCGGGACCTTTTTAATCTGGATCTATCGGATATCAGCTTCGGGGACAGCGACCTTTCCGGCCGAATGGATGTTGATCTGCGCGGCGTCCGGCCCCGGATCGTGGCTGATTTGCGCGCGGAACAGTTCGATCTGACGTCTTTGACGAAGGCTTCCATGGCGACCAATCAGGACGGGGTGGCCGCAGCTGAAGAGGGGGCTGAGGGGCGCGCTGAGAAGGGGGCTAATGAACGGCTGATCCCCAATTTGGCCCTTAACCCCGGCGCGCTGAAAATGCTTGATGGCGGCATAAAACTACAGGCCAAGCGCCTGCTTTGGGATGATGTGGTCGTGGATAATATTCACCTCGAAGCGACTCTGGAAAACGGCAATCTGGTCGTGAAGCCATCTACCGGACGCCTGGCCGGGGGGCAATTGATCGTGAACGGACATTTGAAGAACAACGATCTGAATTTTCAGGTGTCTCTGCGCCGGGCTGCTTTTGCCGAACTTGGGGCCATGATCGATTTCAGCGATGTGGACGGCAGCCTGGATCTCTCGGCCGATCTGGCAGGCCCCATGGCCCCTAACCTGCGCGCCGTGGCTGCGGGCCTGAATGGCAATGTTTCTGCGGTGATAACCGATGGTCATGTAAATAGCGGAACGCTGGATTTACTCGCCAAGGACCTTGTGGTTGCCTTGGTCGCCCAGGCGCAATCCCGGGCGCAATCCAAACAAGGCGTCCGGTTGCATTGTTTTGCCAATGCCTATGATATCCGCGCGGGCCTGGCCAAAAGTCAGGTTTTGTTGCTGGACACCGACAGCATGACGATCACAGGAGACGGGCAGATCAATTTGGCGGACGAAGTTGTCCGTTACCGCCTTGTGCCGAAACCGAAAGATCCCAGCCTGTTTTCCCTGGCAACACCGATTAATGTCACTGGCACCATTACTGATCCCAGTTTCGCCCCCGACAGCGTATCTGTTGCGGGCAGCGTTGCCGTTGCCGTCGTAGGAAATTTATTGTTGCCAGGCGTGGGTTTGCTGCTGCCGCTATTGAATGCGGGCACAGGTGGGGCGCAACCGTGCATGAATGTGATAAAAAACGGTAAAGCCGTTGCGGCCCCCGGCAAAGACGGGACTGTCGGCACTTCGCCAGGGATGCTGGATCAAGTCGGCGACACGGTTAAATCGGGCGCAAAATCCCTTATGCAACTGCCGGGCAAGGTTTTGGAGACAAAATGAAAAGATTCTACAAGGCGGCTTCCGTCGCAAACGTAGCCACAGGATCAGGATCAGGGTTGGGGGACTATGCAATTGAGCTGGATGGCAAAAGAATTCGAACGCCAAAGAAGACCCTGTTCGTTGTCCAAAGCGTGGGTCTGGCTGAGGCGATAGCAGAGGAATGGCGTCGCCAGGAGGTGGATATTGTGCCCGACACCATGCCCCTTTTGCGGCTGGCGAATACAGCCATAGATATGGTTGTCCCACAACGTGAGGGCGTTGTGGACAACCTGGCGGGCTTTGGCGGGACGGATCTGTTGTGCTATCGCGCGGCGGAGCCCGAGGACCTGGTCGAGCGCCAGTTACAGGTTTGGTCACCCTGGCTGAAATGGGCCGAGGATCAGTATGGCGCCAGACTGAAGACTACCGATGGTATCGTTCATGTGGCCCAGGACGTGGCCGCGTTGCGCGCCCTGCATGGCGCAATGGACTGTCATGATGTTATGGAGCTGGCCGCGATGAATGATCTTGTCACCATTGCGGGGTCATTGGTTCTGGCATTGGCGGTCAGCGCCGGTGCGATGGATGTCGCATCGGCCTGGGCCGCGGTGCGCCTGGAAAATGACTATCAATCGGAACGTTGGGGCCGGGACTGGGAGGCGGATGCGCACGCCGAACGCCTGGGCGGAGAGTTCGAAGTTGCCGCAAGATTTATGACCCTCCATCGCGAAGGTTAGGTTTGTTAATGTCTGTTTTGGGCAGGCATGGCAACGGAATCTTATACCTTTTAGATGTAAGTATTGTAATGTCGTCGCGCGGAATATCGCGTTTGTTGACGCAGCCGTTGGGGGAAGCGTTACCGGGCCGGTCTGTATGGATCAACGTCCGATGACGGATTATACGATTGGGGATCGCGAATAAAAACCGATGCAAACAGGCATGGGAAATAGCGCTGTGAGAGACAGCGAAGATGCGCAGCGGCGACTATTGGATGTCGCGCGTGTGTTTGATCGAATGCCCGTCGGCTTTTGCGTCGTGGATATAGATCTTCGCTATGTCTATGTGAACGATGCCCTTGCGGCATATAATGATGTTCCAAAGGAAGCCTACATAGGGCGCACAGCTTCTGAAGTTCTGCCCCATTCCGCCGCCCGTATTGAACAGCAGATGCGTCAGGTTATGGCGACCACTACGTCAGTCATTGGCGATATGGTGCAATACGACAGCAAGCTGCGACCGGGAACGATTATCTACGCCAAGACGACCTATTCCACGGTTTGTGATCAGAATGGCCGCGTGATTGGCGCAACTGCACTGGTTACAGATATTACGGAACAGGAATTCGCCGAAAGCAGTGGGCAGGAGATTGCCCGGCGTGCCGATCAGGTATTAAATGCCTTGCCGGTTTCAGTGAGCTATCTTGACCAAGAAAAGCGCGTGTTATTCGCCAATAATACTTATAAAAATACCATTGGTTATACCGACGAACAGATAACTGGGCAAAAGCTGCAGGATATCATCGGCGATATGGCCTTTTTTGGAGCAGAACCCCATGTCGATTTGGCTTTACAGGGTGAAGCCTCTGAGTTTGAGAATGCCATAACATTGAAATCCGGTGAGAAACGAGGTTTCATTAGTTCCTATGTGCCCGATTTTGATGATGCTGGCGACGTCAAAGGGGTCATTGCCGCCATTGTCGATGTTACAGACCAGCTGCGCACCCAGACGGCATTGGAAGAAAGCGAAGAGCGTCTAAATCTCTCGCTTGATGCCGGCGCCATCGGTACCTGGACGTGGAATTTGCTGGACGGAAGCCATTTTTGGGACGGTCGCATGCTGGCGATTTCGGGTATGCCCCCCAGCGCCCTAAGTGGCGTGATGGAAGACGATTTCGTTAAGTCACTGCATCCCGATGATATTGCGATGGTCGAGGAGGCCATAAGGCAATCCCTGGAAGACGACGTGGAATATAATATCACCTGCAGAATTCTGCGTCGGGATAACGGGTCGGTTCGCGATATTAATGCCCAGGCGACCGTGGTTCGCGACGATACCGGCCAGGCAATACGGATGACCGGTGTGGCCATCGATGTCACCAAACAAAAGCAATCAGCTGCTGAATTGTAGGCGGCTTATGCTTCGCTTGAGGAAAGGGTCGCCGAACGTACGGAAGCCTTGGCTAAATCCAATCAACGTATGAAGATAGAAATTGAAGAACGCATGCGTGTTGAGGCTGAGATGGTCGAGAGAGATGCGTTCGTCAATACGGTTATTTCCAACATGGTTGATGCCTTGATTACGATTGATGAGAAGGGCCTGATTTCATCATTCAATCAAGCAGCGGAAAATATCTTTGGCTATTCACCGGCTGAGGTGGACGGCCAGAATATAAAAATGCTGATGCCCGATCCTGATCAGGCGCAGCACGACGGCTACTTGTCAGTCCATGTGGAAACGGGCCGGTCAGGGATCCTTGGTAAGGGGCCCCGTGAAGTTATGGGCCGCCACAAAGACGGCAGCAGCCTGTTTTTAGAATTAT
>JAPKBD010000368.1 GCA_028824965.1 Alphaproteobacteria bacterium
GGTTAATCTACGTTCGCCAACAAATTCGAGCCCGCCATGAATAATCCGGGCTAGGAAATAGCTTCCTATTTCTTGCCTTGATTTGCCCTGTTCCGCTGTTATGGGATTGTTATGAAGCAAAAAAGAGGCCCGGAAATCTAGGATTTCCGGGCCAGTCTAACAGGGAGGCTTCACGTCTTGGGAGACGCTAGGCGAACCAGCTCCACACGGGGGGTGTGGGAGGGTCCGCCGAGAATGCTGCATCGCAACATTCTATAATTAACTTAAGGATTAGATGCCTATTCCGCCATTGACACTATTGCATATTAGGTATGCGCTAAATGCATACCTAGGTGAAGGTCAGAACCGCCACTGCCGAACCTGTTCTTCAAGAAAATCCCGGAACACACCGATTCTTTTAGTGTTTCTCAATTCCTCCGGGTAGACGAAATAAGCATCCGTGGTTGGTCCATCTACTTCAGGCAGGATCCGTTGTAACGGTCTATCGGGTGTAATCATATAATCGGGTAGAGAGCCGATGCCCATGCCGCTTTCGATGGCCAGCAACAAGCCGTAAATATTATTGACCTGAAGAATAGTTTTCCGTGGCGTGCCATGTGGTTTGACCCCAACGGTACGCGGCCAGTTCACATTTCGTAATGTTGTCGGCGCATGATCCCCATAGGCAATCAAGCGGCAATCGTCCAAATCATCAAGGCTGTGGGGTGTGCCATGGCGTTTCAGGTATTCGGGCGATGCGTAAAGATGGGAATGCACCGTAAAAAGACGCTTCTTGATCAAATCCGGCTGTCGTGGTTCGGTAATGCGAATGGCCACATCCGCCTCCCGCATGCCCAGGTCCAATTCCCGGTCATCGCAAATGATCGACAGGCGAATATCTGGATAAAGCTCCAGAAAATCGTGGGTCCGTGGCGTTAGCCAGGTAGATCCCAGACCAACGGTCGTGGTGATCCGCAAGTCGCCGGCGGGAACATTTTTGCTATCCGTCAGGCGCGCCCGCACAGCGGACAGCTTGTCAAAAACCTCGTGCGCGGCTCGGTAGAGCAAATCACCATGTTCGGTGGATTCCAGGCCACGCGCATGGCGGTGAAACAACTGCACGCCAAGTTCTTCTTCCAGGGCCGAAATTTGCCGGCTGACCGCGGACTGGCTGAGGTTCAGGTCTTCTCCCGCGTGGGTAAAGCTGCCCGCTAACGCGACGGCATGAAATACCCGCAGCTTATCCCAATCCATTTTCTACCCGCCCCCCAAATTTTGTCCATTTTCAGACTTATTCAGCAGCCTCAACCGCGCTATCGGCATCCTTGTTGTCATCGAGCGCGCCCAAATAGCGTTCGACTTCCAAAGCCGCCATGCAGCCTGTGCCGGCTGCTGTAACGGCCTGTCGATAGATCTTATCCTGAACATCGCCTGCGGCAAAAACCCCCGGCACTTCCGTCGCTGTGCTGTCAGGTGCCGTCAACAAATAACCTTCATCATCCATGGCCAGTTTGCCTTTGAATAATTCCGTTTGTGGTACATGACCAATCGCGACAAAGACACCGTCCACGGCCAAATCCGTCACCGCATCGGTCTTGACGTTACGGACCCGTGCACCGGTCACACCGGGCGGTTGGTTATCGCCCAGGACTTCTTCGAGGACATGGTCCCACAAAACTTCGATTTTTTCATGGCGCAACAATCTATCCTGCAGAATCTTTTCCGCCCGCAGCGTGTCACGACGATGGATCAATGTCACTTTCGAGGCGAAATTGGTCAGATACAGCGCCTCTTCAACCGCCGTATTGCCGCCGCCGATCACACAAACCGGTTTGTCGCGATAAAAGAAACCATCACACGTCGCACAAGCCGAAACACCAAAGCCTTGATATTTCTGCTCTGATGCAAGGCCAAGCCAGCTGGCCTGGGCGCCGGTGGAGATGATCAGGGTGTCGGCTGTGTAAATATCGCCACTATCGCCCACGCACCGTAAAGGCTGGGTAGTCAGGTCCACATCGACGATAATATCGTGGATCATATTGGTGCCGACGGATTTGGCCTGTTCTTCCATCTGCTGCATCAGCCAAGGGCCTTGTATGACCTCGGCGAAGCCGGGATAGTTTTCCACATCCGTTGTAATAGTCATCTGCCCGCCTGGTTGCAGGCCATGCACCATCATCGGCTCCAACCCAGCGCGCGCAGCATAGATTGCGGCGGTGGCACCTGCGGGGCCTGAACCAAGTATCATGACGCGGCTATGATGGGTTTGCGACATGGCGCACTCCTCACTCTTTGAACTAGAACTGACAAATTAAATGGTCCCGGCTGCGGGGACACTCTACATCGTATGTATAACGCCTCAGAGCCGTCTTCAAGTCAGGTTGGCGGACTCTTCTCCAACATGGACCTTTTTCGCCAAAAGATTATGCACTCTGGCTGTCACTTTCCCGACATCGTCCGCCGGTTGATAGTGCCATTGTTCCACTGTGCCTTTGAAGGGCCGGGTATAGCCGGCGTTTTCCATTGCCGCGTGAAATTCATTAAATTTTCGATTGCCACCATCTAGGTGAACCACGTGCACGGGTTTTCCTGTGGCGCAGGCTTCGGTGACCATGTTGACCGAATCGCAGGTTACGATGATTGCATCCGCCAGACCCAGGTATCCGAAATAGGGGTTGTTCCCGGTGAAATCCCAGACCACCGCCGGCAGCCCGTCCAGGGCCTTACGCAGGGCTGCAATATTATCGCTGCCCGTTCGCCGGGAGGGGGTAACGGCCAGACCGACCCCTTGATTTAGACAAAGGCTGCGCAGTTGCAGGGCCAGGTTCGCAATGATTTTGGGGGTCAGTTGATAACAGGCATTGCTGCCCCCGATCAAAACCGCGACCAAGGGGCGGGGCAGGTGCGCCAGTTGCGGGGCAAAGACCTTCGCCGCTGCCTCCAGGCGCGCGGGCGTGATACGGTGCAGGGACGCTTCAGTCTCGACAACGTTGGCGCCGTGTAAATGGTCGTGGCGCGGCGGGGCGACCAGATCAAAAGCGGACAGCCGGGTTTGCGGGTTCTGAATATGAACAATGGTGGTCGCCCCACCGCTTTTTCGCTTCACCATCAGGGCATAGGGTACGGCGCGTCGACCGCAGGATATTAACAGATCAGGCCAGGGAGGTTCGATTGGATCACTGGCATCGTCCAGCGCGGCACCAGGCCAAGGCCACCATCCGGGCGGCAGCCAGGTCCAGGGCGGGCGTGGCTGTACGCGCTTGATTATGTGCGGCAGGCCCACGTCCTCCGCCAGGGCAAGTGCTTGACTTTCCATACCCGCATGGCCGGGGGTGACGACCCAGCAATTTGGGTCGGTGCTCAATGTGGCCATTTTCTTCTTTGTCGCCATTGCCATGTTAACCGAATGAAATTGCCCCAAGTTTTATGTCATGGGTATTTTGCCATGAAGCAGGGGAAGCGGTTGTGAAATATTGTTGCGTGGGTAATATTATTGCGCGGGCTACACAAATGCCACCCTGGGACGACCCAGGTGCGATTTTGGGATTAGTGCTAGAACTCTTTGTAGCCTGAACGGAGGATATGCTGCCTGTGTCAAAGGTAAAGCTGGACGCAATCGACCGCCATATTTTGGAACAGCTGCGTGATGATGGACGCATCACCAATGTGGAACTGGCCCGTCGGGTCGGCATCTCTGCGCCGCCCTGCCTGCGACGGGTTCGGGCGTTGGAGCAGGCGGGACTTATCAGAGGTTACCACGCTGATCTGAATGGAGAGGAGCTGGGTTATAGCCTGGCGGTGTTCGTCTGGATCGGCCTCGATAGTCAGCACGAAGACGATCTTTCGGCCTTTGAGAAACGGATGGCGACCCTGCCCATGATCCGGGAATGTCATATGTTGACGGGCGAGGCTGATTTTATTTTGAAAGTCGTGGCGC
>JAPKBD010000369.1 GCA_028824965.1 Alphaproteobacteria bacterium
CTCTTTCGCATGCGGTCCATAATAACACCTCATCGGCGTTATCTGGGTCAGCACCAAACAAAATATCTTGATTTAATAAGGGCCAATTGACCGGACCATCAAGATTCATGCGAGAACGTGTTGACCAGAGGCCATGGGCGGTTAACATACGGGGTCGCTTTAGACAGGTTTGACGGCGCACCGTCCCAGTGTTTAAGAAGGGCTGGGCGCACACAAACTAGGCGCACGAAATGGGGAGGCGGAATGAGCAGTCGATTGGGCGTGGATGTCGGGGGAACTTTCACCGATTTGTTGCTGTTCAACGAACAGAACAGTGAACTGCGCCTGCTAAAAACGCCCTCCACCCCGCAGGACCAGTCTATCGGCATCATGAACGGCATCACACAATTGATAGCCGAGGCCGGGATCAGCCCATCCGAGATCAACGCCCTTTTACATGGCACTACAGTCTCTACCAATATCGTGTTGGAAGAAAAAGGTGCCAAGGTAGGCCTGCTGGTCACCAAAGATTTTGAACAGGTCCTGCATTTGGCCCGCAGCCAGACACCAGGCCCCCTGGCCGGCTGGATGATCATGGAAAAGCCGGACCCTTTGGCAGATCTGGAATTGACCCGTGGCATCACTGAACGGGTCAGTGCCCGTGGCGATGTCATAACGCCCCTGGATGAAGCAATGGCGCGGCAAGCGGTGCGGGAATTGATCGACGCCGGTGTGGAATCCATCACTGTGTCCCTGATGCATTCCTATGCCAATCCCGATCACGAACGGCGCCTGCGCACATTCATTGAGGAAACGGGCACGGATATTCCGATTTCTCTATCATCGGAAATTCTGCCGGAATTTCGTGAATACGAACGTACCTTGGTCACGGTGATGAACGCCTATGTGGGCCCGGCCATGCGCCGTTATCTGGCCAATTTCGAAGACAAGCTGAAGACCATTCAATTTTCGCCCCACGTCAATATTGTCCGCTCCGACGGTGGTTTGATGTCTGTAAAACGGGCCTCTGAATCGCCCGTGCATACCATGCTGTCAGGGCCTGCGGGCGGCGTCTCGGGCGCGGCATTCCTTGCCTCCCTGGCCGGCTATAATGATGCCCTGGGGTTCGATATGGGCGGGACATCCACCGATGTGTCGTTGATCCAGAATGGGGAGCCCTTAATCTCGCGCCAGACCTCCCTGGGCTATTACCCGATCAAGGTGCCATCGGTTGAGGTTCACTCGGTGGGCGCGGGCGGCGGCTCCATCGCGCATGTGCCTATGACCGGTGCCTTGCGCGTCGGCCCGGAAAGTGCCGGTGCGGCACCGGGACCAGCCTGTTACGGTCAGGGTGGCGATCAGCCAACCGTAACCGATGCCAATCTTTTGCTGGGCCGATTGCCGCCGCGTTTGCTGGACGGTCGGATGAACCTGGACATCAAGGCGGCGGAGGACGCAGTGGGCAAAATCTCCCACGCCACCGGCCTGGACCTGCATCAGGCAGCCCAAGGCATCCTGGATATCGTCAACGAAAATATGTTTGGTGCGCTACGATTGGTCAGTGTGCAAAAGGGCTTGGACCCCCGTGATTTCGCCTTGGTCGCATTCGGTGGTGCGGGGCCCCTGCATGGCAACGCCATGGCCATATTGGGCAAGTGTTATCCCGTTATCGTGCCGCCGACACCGGGCGTGCTATCCGCCCTGGGCTTTTTATACTCGGACGTGAAGAACGAATTCGCCCAGACCTTTGTGCGCAATATAGGCGATGTGGACGGCAGCCAGTTAAGCGCCATCTACGAACGTCTGGGCCGGGATGCACGCAGTTGGTTGCGAGAAGAGGGCATTGACGAGCAATCCCAGGAGATAAACTTTCAGGCTGACGTGCGCTATTTCCGACAAGGTTATGAATTTGCCCTGCAGGTCAAACCGGAGGGTCTGAGCAACGGCGGCCTGGCCGATTTGGAAGCCCGCTTTGGCGATGCCCACGAACGCCTTTACGGCTTCCGCCTGGAACAACCGGTGGAGCTGGTCAACCTGCGCGCAGTAGGTTCGGGCCAAGTAGAAAAAATCAGCCTGCCCAGCTTTGAGTTGGAGGGTCCCGATGCCAAGGCGGCCGCGGTCGAACAACACCGGGTCTATTTCGACGGCAGCTTCCTAAACGCCAATATCTATGATCGCAAATTGCTACGTGCCGGCCACCACCTAGTCGGCCCGGCGGTAGTAACCCAGGCCGATACCACAACGGTTATTCACCCCGGTCATGTGGGCGTTGTGGATCGTTACCTGAATATTTTGATTTCCCCCGAGAATATGAATGCGTAGGGGCGAGGAAAAATCATGAATGAACAAAACCCCGATCGCGGACGCATGTCCCTGGATGACTTGTTAAAGTCGAACAAAGCCCAATTCGACAAAATATTTTCCAATCAGATGCAGGAAAGCGGGTTGCTATCCGTAGACCACCGCCCCGCCACAGCAGCAGATCTGCAATCCGCCGGCCTCGCCAGCAGCGAGACAGCAACGGGCGATGTCACAGCGCATTTGAATGCCCGTTTTGGCAGCGGCTGGTCCTCTGAAATTATGGAGCACTCCAACGAACGGGGCAGCGTCTCTGTTTTGTGCAAGTTGGTGGTGAATGGCGTTTCAAAAATGCAGTTCGGCAGCGCCCGGGCGAACGGAGATACGGGTAAAGCCTTACAGCGGGCCGCGGACAATGCCCTGGCAAAATGCGCCGATATGTTTGCTGATACCGACCTGCCTATACAAGATAATGCGGCACGGGCCGATGCAACATCTACGCCAAGCCAACGACGCCCCGGCGCGAGTGGGGCTCAGGCTGTTACGACCCAGGCGAACGTCTCTGGCGGCAAGCTGGACATTGTCACACTGGATTTGATTGAGAACGCATTGCGCAACGCCCGTCATGAAATGGACGCTGTGCTGTTCCGGTCCGCCATGTCCCCGGTGATCCGGGAACAGCATGACGAATATCCCATGATCACGGACCCCAAGGGACGGATGATCGTGGGGCAATTCGGATCTTACGTGCCGGAAATGCTGAAGTCGCAGAATTTTGACCTGGAACCGGGCGATGTCATTCTGCAAAGCGATCCCTTCAAGTGCGGCGGTGCGATCAGCCATATCAACGACTGGATTATCCTGGTCCCGGTGTTCTTCCAGGGCAGCCTTGTCGGCTTCACCTCGATGTTTGGGCACATGATGGATGTGGGCGGGCCGGTTCCGGGCTCCATGCCCACGGCGGCGACCTCTATCTTTGGCGAAGGCCTGCGCATTCCACCCATCAAACTGTATGAGGGCGGGGTTTTAAACCAGGCAGCCCTTGACCTGATCATGAACAACACCCGCACGCCGGAAATGAATTATTCCGACCTGATGGCCATATTGGCGGGCTGCCGCGCCGGCGAAAGACGGGTGATTGAGCTGTGCGAACGCTTTGGCCCGGACATTTATTCCGATGCCTGCGACGCTTTGTTGGAACGGACAGAACGCGCCATGCGCCGCCTGATCGTACAAAACCTGCCAACCGAACCACAATCGTTTGAAGATTATGTGGACGACGACGGCTGCGGCAATGGCCCCTTCAAGATGAAGCTGACGGTCTGGCGGGAAGGTGAACACGCCTATTTCGATTGGACCGGCACTGCGGCCCAGGCACCCGGGCCGATCAATTTTTACCTCCACGATGGCATGTTCAAGATGTTTATCGGGGTTTACATGATTATGGTGTTCGACCCGCAGATCCTGTTCAACGATGGCTTTTATGATCTGATCCACGTCACTTTGCCAAAGGGATCTTTGGTACAGCCTGACTTCCCCGCTGCACTTGGTTGCCGGACACATACCTTGTCCCGGCAGTTCGATGTGCTGGGTGGCGCGCTCAGCCATCATGCACCCGAATTGG
>JAPKBD010000044.1 GCA_028824965.1 Alphaproteobacteria bacterium
ATCTGACGGGCGCCATTCTGGATCCGGACGCCCTGGAGGCGCCCGAGCTACGGTCGGTGGAATTGCCCAAGGCGGACCCGGATATCGCTGATCGGTTGGGGGAGATTTTAGCCTCCCACCGCAATTGGGCGGAAGGCAACAAAGCAGCAGGTGAGCGGGCCAACCTATCGGGCGCGGACCTGCGCGGCCGGAATATGCAGGGTAGTAATCTGGCCGCCGCTTTGATGACGTCTATCATATTGAAGGATGTGGATCTTTCAAACAGCATCCTTGCCATGGCCAACCTGTCCCGGGCTGACATGCGCGCCGCTGATTTGAGCGAAGCTGATATGCGCGGCACCAACCTGGAGCGGGCGACCCTGAACGGCGCGGTTATGACAGGCTGCAACCTTGGCCCTTTAAGGAGTAGCGGTAGCGGCGGCCGGGTCTGGCGCTGCGTCCTATCTCATGCGCGCCTGTGCCGGACCGATCTGCGAAATGCCAAATTGACGGAAGCGGATCTGCATGGCGCTGATTTTGAGGGTGCGGATCTGCGCGGTGCAGACTTAATTGGTGCCAACCTGGCGGAAGCGTCCTTCAACGGCGCGAAATTGAAAGGCGCCTGCCTGGACGGCGCGAATATGGATGCGGCGCGCATTTCAGCGAAATAAATGCCTACATTTTAGCGCCCTACGTCCAAAGATCAGCTATAAAGGCCGCTGATCTGAAGAGTATATGTAAATGACCACGAAAATTCTAAAACTTGAAACACCGGCTTTTGAATGGCCGACCTGGATTTTGATCATCGCCGTTTACGGTGGTTGGATTGGGACGACCGTGTATGGCGCGCAAATGCCGTGGTGGTTGTTATTGATTGTCGGCGGTTGGTTCACGGGCTGGTACTATTCCCTGCAGCATGAGGTCATTCACGGCCACCCGACAAAGCTGACCTGGCTTAATGACTTGATCGGCTATGCGCCATTTGGCTTGTTCATTCCCTATCCGGTTTACCGCGCTGATCACACCAGGCATCACAACAAAGATATTCTGACAATTCCGGGGCTGGACCCTGAATCATATTATTTTGACGCAATAACATGGGCCGCCATGCCGGGGCCTTTGAAAGTGATCCATATCATCAATAATGCTTTGATCGGGCGCTTAACAGTTGGTGTCGCCATTACCATTATCCGTTTCTGGTATGGCGAATTGCGCCGGTTGCAGCGCGGTGATCTATCCCACCTCTACGCCTGGGCCTTACACATCGTCCTGGTCGCCGCCGTATTATATTGGGTCAATATCATATGCGGTCTACCAATCTGGCTTTATATCCTGACCTTCGCTTATCCCGGTCTGGCCCTGACCATGATGCGCTCCTACACAGAGCACCGGGCGGCAGCCGATCCGGAGCATCGCACGGCGGTGGTCGAGAGCCACGGCCTGGGAAGTCTTTTCGGCCTGCTATTTTTGAACAATAATCTGCATGTCGCCCATCATGACCGACCGGCTATGCCCTGGTATCAACTGCCCAGCTATTACAGGCGTAATCGAGAGGCGTTCTTGGCGGAGAATGATGGATTTCT
Organism: Alphaproteobacteria bacterium; assembly: GCA_028824965.1. GTDB lineage: Bacteria > Pseudomonadota > Alphaproteobacteria. Next base: position 1,563 of record JAPKBD010000044.1, read on the forward strand.
GTTTCACGGCTATTCCGATGTCGTCCGCCGGTTTCTGTTCGCGCCCATAGATGCACCCATTTGCAGAACAATCCGTCAAACCCGCCAATAGACATTGACTGCGATGGAGGCGGCATAGCGTGAAACTTTTCGATTTTCTGGTGGTGCCAATCCGTCGTGCCGGTGGGACGGCCATACAACGCTTCCTATCCCTGCATCCGAATATCATTGCCGTGCCGAAGTGGACCTTGGATGCCGCGCTCGAAAGCGGTGAAGAAGAGCAATTACTGGAATCGGCCCAAGGCGCCATGCAAGCCAGCCCCCGAACCAGGTTCGGTTTGGTACAGCACAAATTCACAGACGCGGGAGAGGCATTGGAGGATGTTGTCCAACGGCTCTCCAAAATCGTGCGCAAGGGTGGTCTGATTTTGATCTACCGGGATCATGTGGATGCCATGAATTCCGAATTAAACCACGCTGCCATCACCCAATATTGCAACTATTCCTTCGCGGACGCCGGCCTTAATTGGCCGGAGGAGGTGAATTTGTCCCAGGGTCTGGGCGCATTATTGCAAGACGCCATGGACGGCGCGCGAGTGGCGAGGGATGCTACGGGCAGCGTGTCCCTACCTGAAAATAGCTGGAAAAGGCGGCTGGCGCACATACAATACGCCGATATTCAGGCAACATACGAGGCGTATTTTCGAAACCCGTTGATCCTGGACTATGACAAAATTTTCGCGCCTGGTGACAAAACATCAATGCAGACCATTTACAGCTACATAGGTGTCGACGACAAATTTTATGTCCCGTTCTTCTCCCGCCAACAAGCCGGTCGCTCCCACCGGTTTTTGGAGCATAATTATTCGCTTATCTCGTCTGACAATTTCAATAACCTACAGGTCGCCATGGCGTCCCGGGACATTTTAGATTTTGCCATCGATTTCTCCGGGACCGAAATCGCAATTCTGTTCGACCAATATGTGGAGGGGGAGCTGAAATTCCCGAACGGTCTTTCGTTGGTGTCGAAATCAGACATTGACCTTGGCAGCTCCGGCCCAAAACAACAGATGATGCTGAGAAATGATGCGGAACAAATGCTGCGGATATTTCTCTATCCCCTATGGAAGCACAATTATCAGGCCATATCGAAAGAGATTGATCTGTTCACCAACAAGGTCCTTTCAGAAGAGATCGGCAAAGACTTGAAAGAAGCACTGGCCTCAGATACCGAGCGGTTTTTTGCAGCCAATGAACATATAGGTCAGTCCTGGAAGTTTCGCAGTTAGGTAAATCCTATGATGTCTTGCGTTGATTTACGCTAAGCTACGCCTATGTCAGCGGGATTAATGATTGCCGCCATGTGTGTGGCGGAAGCGGTTGGAATGTTGAGCTTTGCCACATTCCCCGCACTGCTGCCCACATTTATGAACGAATGGAACCTGACGGGCACTGAAGCGGGCTGGTTGTCGGGGCTGTATTTCATCGGCTACATGCTTGCGGTACCATTGTTGACGGGCCTGACGGACCGCTATGATGCCAGGATTATATTCCTGTATTCCGCCGCCATCAGTGGGATCGGCACCTTGGCCTTCGCCTATCTGGCGACGGATTTCTGGACCGCCCTGCCCTGGCGCATTCTGGCGGGCGCCGGGCTGGCGGGGACTTATATGCCCGGCCTGCGCGCCTTGACGGACCGTCTGCCGGCGATTAGCCAGCCCCGCGCCGTATCCTTTTACACGGCGTCATTTGGCGTCGGGACCTCCGGCTCCTACTTCTTTGCCGGTTTGATCAATGATTGGCTGGATTGGCAATGGGCCTTTGCCCTGTCCGCCATCGGGCCGTTTATATGCGTCGTCGCGGCATTGGTTTTGTTGCGTCCAAAACCCCTGGCGCTCGAAAATATTCTGCCCTGGTCCGCCCTGTTCGATTATCGCCCGGTTCTGCGCAGCCGGGAGGCCATGGCCTATATCTGTTCATATTCATTCCACAGCTGGGAGTTATTTGGCTTTCGCACCTGGATTGTCGCCTATCTGGCATTCTCCCTCAGCCTGCAGCCCGATCCCGGGATTGCCATCATCTCGGCGACGACCATTGCCGCATTACTGAATTTGTTAGGCCTTCCCGCCAGCGTGATCGGCAATGAGCTGGCCACGCGATTCGGACGCAGGCGCGTTGTCGCGACGATCATGGGGTCATCAGCTGCCCTCGCGCTAGCGGTTGGGCTGTCCCCTGGCCTGCCATATGTGGCGGTCGTGGGGCTATTATGCGTCTATGCCATCACCGTGACGGGCGAGTCATCGTCAGTTACCACCGGCACAGTTCTAGCAGCACCGCCAGACCGGAAGGGTGCCGCCATGGCCCTGCATTCCTTGCTGGGCTTCGCCTTCGCATTCCTGGGCAGTCTGGCACCGGGCATCGCCCTGGACTATTTCGGCGGAACAACATCATCAACCGCCTGGTTCCTGGCCTTTGCCGTTATGGCCCTGGGTGTCGTCATGGGGCCTGTCGTGTTGTTCGCCTTGGCCCGTGGTCGGCGGACCTGATGAGATTGCGTTGCATTAGTCATAACTTTGCCCATACTGAGCACTTGGCAACAACAATCGAAAGGAGGTGATCCAATGTCTAAAGAATTGCGAGCCGTAACGATCGGCCTGAGAGTGCATGTCGGACAGGGGAGTAACCTTTCTCTGTCCTGACCGGACACCTCACGTAAAGTGATCGGGACGTATCGTTCGGCCCAGTTCACGGAAAGGCGGCCCTTTGGGGTCGCCTTTCTTTTTCCTACTTTGTGCGGCCCTTCGGGGTCACCTTTCTTTTTCCTACTTTGTGCGGCCTTTAGGTGTCGCCTTTCTTCTTTTTGGCTGCCATCTTGCTCTTCGCCGCGCGATAAACCGCCAACAAATGTTCCGAATTAACTTCTGTATAGCGTTGTGTGGTTGATAGACTGGCATGCCCCAGCAATTCCTGGATCGTGCGCAGATCACCGCCCCCCGCCAACAAATGGGTCGCAAAGGAATGGCGCAGCGCATGGGGCGTGGCGGTAGCCGGCAGATTAAGCGCAAGCCGAAGTTTCTGCATTTGAGCCCGGACAACCCGCTGGTTCAGGCGCTTACCCCGCTTGCCCAGAAATAACGGTCCCGCAGCCGGCAATTCATAGGGGCAATGGTCTAGATAATGTTTCACCGCCTGAACCGCGACGGGTAGCACCGGCACCAAGCGGTCTTTACCGCCCTTGCCTCTGACCATCAAGCTGTCGGATAACGGTGCCTGATGTCGGTTTAGATCCAGCACCTCGGCAATGCGCAGACCACAGGCGTACAATAACGTCAGCACCGCCACGTCCCGGGCCTGTACCCAAGGTACTTTGGACAGGGATGAAATTTCATCCAAGACCGTCACAGCCTCGTTCACCTCCAATGGTTTGGGTATGCCATGGGGCAGTTTCGGGGTGCGCAGGCCATGAATGGCGGCGTTGTCAAAAAAGCCCTGGCGTTCACAGAACCGGAAGAAGCCGCGCACCGCAGACAATGCCCGCGCCAATGACGCAGGGCCTAAGCCATCACCCCGGCGGCGGGCCAAATAGGCGCGAAAATCCAACGCCTTTAATGCGCCCAAATTCGCGAATGTCGGCGTCTGGCCCAGATGCCGGGTCATGAACACCAGAAAGCCGGTCAGATCACGCTCGTATCCCACCAGGGTGTGTTCTGAATAGCGCCGCTCGGACTGTAGCCAAGCCCGCCAGCGTATAAAGGCGTCAGCCAGTTCAGGTGCAAGCTCCGGACCCGATAAAGTCAATTCGGGGCCCAGATCAGGGTTCAGATCGGGGTTCAGTTCGGCAGGTCCAGCCATGTCCTGAATAAACGCTCCAGCAAACGAGATAGAAATTGCAGCAATTCCGTGCCTTGGCCGGAATGGAATTTATCCTGCTCCCGACTGCCCAAGGCCAGCAACCCAGGTGGGGATGCCGGTGAGGGCGACAAACGTACCAACGCCTGGCTGCGCACCAAACCCGCAGCGGGGCCAAAGACCAGATGGTCACCGCCCTCGATCGCCTCCAACAATGTCGGCGCGCCAACACCCAGTATGGCATCCACACGCCCCTGGGGCAGAACAAAAACACCGGCCATTGGTGCCCGCGTGGGACCATCCTCAGCCACCTCTACACACAGCGTAACCGTATCAACGCCCAGGACCTCTACCAGATCACGGGTGACAATATGGATTAGATGTTCAAGATTACGCGCACCCATCAACGCCAGGGCGGCGGCGTGAACCTGATTTTGCGCCGCCAGATTGGCCCGGCCATTGGCCAGCAACTCATCGAGAAGTGCCTGCAAACGAACGACTTCATCACCCAACCGCCGGGTTACGATCTGTCCCAAATCCAAGACGTTTTCGCCGCTGTGTTTCGCCTCTGGCCGCAAAAGGGGCAGTAGATCTGGATTATCCGTCAAAAATTTCGGGTTCTCCAGCAAGAAATCGCGCACTCTACCCCCATCCAGTCCCGAATCTTGGGAGGGACCGGTCGCCTGTCCCCGCAGATTTGGCGATGTGCGCTTGCCGGCCATGTTCAGCCCTTATTGTCCAGAATACTTTGGCCGGTCTTTTGCCAATCCGCCAGGAACGCGTCCAGGCCTTTGTCCGTCAGCACATGTTTGGCCAACTGCTGGATTATATTGGGGGGAATGGTGCAGACATCAGCGCCCAAGCGGGCTGCCTGAAGGACATGCACAGGTGAGCGGATGGAGGCGACCAGCACTTCCGTGCGAATGGCGTCGTAATTATTATAGATCTCCAAAATCTCGGCGATCAACTGCATACCATCATGGCCGATATCATCCAAACGCCCGACAAAGGGTGAAATAAACGTGGCCCCCGCTTTCGCGGCCAGCAATGCCTGATTGGCGGAAAAACACAGGGTGACATTTACCTGGGTGCCCTCCTGGCTCAACGTCCGGCAGGCTTTCAGGCCATCCCAGGTCAGGGGCACTTTGACGGTTACATTGTCGGCAATCTTGGCCAGCTTTCGCCCCTCGGCTACCATTGTTTCCGCTTCCGTCGCGGTCACTTCGGCGCTGACGGGGCCATCGACCAGGGTGCAGATTTCGGCCACAACTTCGAAAAAATCACGGCCTGATTTGGCGATCAGGGATGGATTGGTGGTTACCCCATCGAGCAGACCAGTCGCTGCCAGATCACTAATTTCCGACACATCGGCAGTATCAACAAAGAATTTCATGGGCCCTACTATCTATGCAATTCGTTAATATTCGCCTGCCCGCGATCACCACTTGTCGGCAAGGCCGGAGACAGGCAAAGTCTAGCCGATGGCTGCCTTTCATACCAGTAATGCTGAACCTGAGTTCGACGAAACGGCCCCGCCGCGTCGGGTGCATGTCCTGCTGCCTTTACCCTTGGCCAGCGCCTATGACTACGCCGTTCCTGTGGGCGAGGCCATCCAACCGGGCGATTTCGTCTCCGTCCCCTTGGGTCGCCGCACGGTCATCGGCGTGGTTTGGGGAGAAGGGTCTGCCGATCCTGACAACGCCGTCGCCGCTTCACGCCTGCGGCCTATCGCTGAACGTCTGGATGCGCCCGCCATGGCACCCGTCACCCGGCGTTTCGTCGAATGGTTGGCGGATTATACCTGTGCCGCCCCTGGTGCCGCATTGCGCATGACCATGAATGTCCCGGCCGCGTTGGAGGCCCCGCGCCCGCGCCTGGCCTATGCTTTGGACGGGCCACCGCCTGACCGCATGACCGGGGCACGTCAGCGTGTGATGGAGGTTTTGACGGATGGCATGTCCTTGCCGGGGGCAACCATCGCGGAATTGGCCGCCGTCAGTTCCGGCGTGGTCCGTGGCCTGGTCAAACAGGGTACGTTGCGAGAGGTGCAATTACCGGCGGAAATGGCGGTGCCGGAACCTGATTGGCAACAACAGGGCGAAACCTTAAGTGAGGAACAGGAGGTGGCCGCCGCCGCCCTGCGGTCCCGGATAGAGGCGGGCGGCTATTCCACCACGTTGTTGGACGGCGTGACCGGTGCGGGCAAGACGGAAGTATACCTGGAGGCGGTTGCCGCCACCCTGGCCCTGGGCCGGCAGGTCCTGGTTCTGGTACCTGAAATTGGCCTGACATCACAATGGCTGGCGCGATTCGAAACACGTTTTGGCGCCCCGCCCCTGGCCTGGCATTCCGATTTGGGCACAGCCCGGCGTCGTCTGACCTGGCGGGCCGTCGCGCAAGGCCGGGCCAAGGTCGTGGTTGGCGCGCGTTCGGCGTTGTTTCTACCCTACACGGACCTGGGCCTGATTATCGTCGACGAAGAACATGACGGTGCCTTTAAACAGGAAGACGGCGTGATTTATCATGCCCGGGACATGGCCGTGCTGCGCGCGTCTTTAGGTGAAATTCCCATCGTTCTCGTATCGGCCACACCCAGCCTTGAAAGCCGGGTCAACGTGGAAACCGGGCGCTATGATAAGCTGCATTTGCCCAATCGTATTGGCGGGGCGGAGCTGCCCCGCATGGAAGCCGTGGACATGCGGGCCGAGGCGCTGACGGAAAGCCGGTGGATATCAGAAACGCTCATCACCGCCATGAACGAGACTTTCGCGCGGGGGGAACAGGTTTTGCTGTTCCTGAACCGTCGCGGTTATGCCCCCCTGACCCTGTGCCGGGCCTGTGGCCATCGCATCCAATGCCCTAACTGCACCGCCTGGATGGTGGAACATCGATTTCAAGGCCGCCTGCAATGTCACCATTGCGGCCATAACCAGCGCCAGCCGGACGCCTGTCCCGACTGCGGTGCTGAAGATGCCATGGTCGCCTGCGGTCCCGGCGTCGAACGGCTGGGCGAAGAGGTGGAGGCGCTGTTTCCCGATGTCTCCCGCATGTTGATCGCATCAGACACCATTCGCGGGCCGGAGGCGGCAGCCGAGGCGATCCGGCAAATAGCCGATGGGGAAGTATCCCTGATCATCGGCACCCAGATCGTCGCCAAGGGGCACCATTTTCCCATGCTAACCCTGGTGGGTGTGATCGATGCGGACCTGGGGCTGCAGGGCGGTGATCTGCGGGCTGCCGAACGCACCTATCAAATGCTGCATCAGGTCGCGGGCCGCTCTGGGCGGGCGCAACTGCCGGGCCGCGCCCTATTGCAGACCTATATGCCGGAACATCCCGTCATGGGCGCCTTGATTTCCGGCGATCGGGACAGCTTTATGGTGCAGGAGGAAGAGGCCCGTCGAAACCAAGGTCTGCCGCCCTTTGGCCGTTTGGTAGCCTTAATAATTTCGGGCCGGGACGAGGGCCAGGTTATGCAAACCGCCCGGGATCTGGGCCGGGCCGCACCACGACAGGGGGACGTGGATGTTCTGGGCCCCGCGCCAGCACCCCTCAACCTGCTACGGGGCCGCTTCCGGCACCGCCTGTTGCTAAAATGCCAACGCGGTGTCAACGCCTCTGCACTGGCCAGGGCCTGGGTTGACCGGGTCGATTATCCGCAACAGGTGCGGGTCGCCATTGACGTGGATCCGTACAGTTTTTTGTAGCCGCCGCCGTGTTTCAGCAAAAGCTCAGCCCATCATGATGCCGCCATCTACGGTCAGTTCCTGGCCGGTCACATATTTGGATTCACTGCACGCGAGGTAGAGTGCGGCATAGGCGATGTCGTCGGGCTCGCCAATCGCCTTCAAAGGTATGCCTTTTTTATAGCGTTCGCGGCCTTCTTCCAGGGTCGGTGCGACGCCGCTCATGGCGTGCTGGCCCATGGGTGTTTCGATGGAGCCGGGATGGATTGAATTGCAGCGGATGCCATAGCCACGCCGGGCACAGTGCTGGGCCACTGATTTGGAATATTGGCGCACACCACCTTTGGAGGCACCATAGGCCGCTGCGTGAGATGATGCACGAAGCCCGGCGACCGAGGATATATTGACGATGGAACCGCCACCACTATCGCGCCCAGTACTATCGCGCATAGCTACGATTGCATGTTTGCAGCCCAGGAAAACGCCCTCCATATTAACCGCATGAATCGCCCGCCAATTTTCCAACGTCGCGCTTTCGGGATTATGTTCCGGCCCGTTCATGAAAATGCCTGCGGCGTTGATCAGGATATCAAGTCCGCCATGATCCGCGACCACAGCCGCGATGGCCGCTTGCCAGGCGTCTTCATCACGCACATCCAGGGCGGCAAAGGATACACCGCTTCCCATCGCCTCAGCCGCCTGTGCACCATCTGCTGCATTTTGATCAAGCAGGCGGACGTGCGCGCCCTGTTCGGCCAGCAAACGCCCGCAGGCCCTGCCAATGCCCGATGCGCCGCCCGTTACCATGGCGACTTTGCCTGCTACCCGCCCTGCCCGGTTCACTGGTCCACTCGTTGCTTCGCTCATTACTCGACCTCCCACATTTCAATCTTGCCCGTTTGACCTGTTATATCAATTTGCGATGATAAAGGTCCATTAAGGGCATCATTTAGTTCAGTGACAGTCAGGTGCACCATCACCGCAGCACGGCCATGCGGTCACGCCATTCATCACCTTTGGTCCATGCCAGCATGTTATCGCGATCCGGCGCGACGACGTCGATGGACAGCACGACACGCCATGCGAGGCTGAGCATGCTTGAGGTAACAGGCGGGCCGTTCCAATTGGCCACGTCAAGTATCGTGCGCAGGGTGGGCATGCCGGTGCCCAACAGGACAATGGCATCCAGCGGCTTGTCTTCCAACGTGCGCAACGCCGCCAAGCTGCCATCCGTGTTTAAGCTATAAATTGCATGAAAATCCGCCGCCTCGTTGGTCACGGTCGCGACCTGTGCCACGTCAAAACCTGCGCTTTGCCAATAGGCGACACTGGCTTTGGTGAGCGTTTCGGAATAGGGCGATACCAGACCGATGGTCTTTGCACCCAAAGCCTGCAACGACGCCGTAACTGCGCGGGCGGCTGTCACGATTTCATAACCGCGGGACAGTTCAAGCCGGTCACAAATCTCCGTCTCCCGTTCTCGGCCAGCCACATAGGAGGCACCGGTACAAGCAAAGGCCGCGGCCTGGATGGGCGCGTTGGCGAAATGATTTAATGAAGCGTCGATCTGGTGGGTGTAGTCCATCAGACGTTCTTCCACGCTGTCCCTGGCACTGACCAGCCTGGTGGTCAGCATGGCGATGCCGGGGGGCAACAGAATGGCAAATTCCGGCTCCACCGTTGTATTGGCCTGGGGCGTCAGAACAGCGACAAGACCGCGTTTTGCATATACCAGATCTGCCATGGCCCTAAACAGATCCTATGTGGGAAGGATGACAGCCTGGGCCACCAGCATGCGGTCCTGCTTGCTATCATAGGTACAAGACGGGGAGCCGTAGAGGGCATAGCCGTCCGCCAGGGCGTCTGAAACGCGGACGCAGAATGCGTGATCGTCGAGGCCCGTGAGCAGGCGATAGCCGGGACGGTCGGTATCTGACATTTGTCTCTACTCTCCTAATCCCGCACCGGCGGCGAAACGGTCGACCCGGTAATCGCGGACCGAAATAGGCGGGTATTTTGCCGCAGCACCCGTGCCATCGATACAGGTGACCTCAACGTCATAGTTGGGGGCGACGAAAAAGCCGATGGAGAGCCGGTCACTGCGGTTGCGCGCCTCAGCCTCCGGCACGGCGACACGATGGGGGGTGGAGCGCCAACGGTCGTTGGTCCAACGCATCATCAAATCACCCAGATTGACCACGTAAGTATCGGGAATGGCCGGTGCTGTAATCCAATCACCTTCGGGCGTCCGCACTTCCAAGCCGCCCGGCACGTCTTCATTCCGTAAAATAGTCGTCAAGCCCAGATCCGTATGCACACCGCAGCGCAGTTGGCCGGCCTGCAATTCACCCGTGGGTGCGGGATAATGCAGCAGGCGCAGCTGGCTGGAGTGCCGGGTCAGACGCTCGACAAAAAAATCCTCATCCAAACCCAATGCCAAAGCATAAGCGTGCCCTAGCATCCGAGCCAGGTGGATCATGCCGTTATAATAGGCCAGCATGGCGGGGCGCAGACCGGGGGAGGCGTCGGGCCAAAGGTTAGCGGCAAAATCAGGATAAGATAATGGCCCGGTATAAAAGGGTTCGTCAGGCACATCATCGGGGCCGATGGCAAAGACTTCCTTGTAATCAGGGGGGGTCACGCCGCCGTGCATCTTCGCCAGGGTCTCTTCACCGTAAGGGATATAGCCGCGATTTTGATCATTACGCGGTCGGCGCACCGACAGCTTCTCGTCCAGGGGGCGGTCAAAGAATTTATGGGCTTCGGCGTATAAAGCCTTACTATCCAATATCGGCACGCCATGGCCTGAGACCACGAGGAAGCCAAGAGTTTCGCAAGCTGTTGCAATTTCGCCGGCGACGGCCAGGCGGCCTGCCGCACTGCCACCGCTTTGGAATGGCGTTAAATCAATGACTGGTATTTCAGACGGCATAGCTCTCTCCTATGCCACATATTCTAGTCCGCAATCCTTAATCAGCATACCTTAATCCGCGAATGGATCCTTAACCAGAATTGTGTCCTCACGCTCCGGGCTGGTAGACAGCAGGGCCACGGGGGCACCGATCAATTCTTCGATGCGGACGATGTATTTGATCGCTGTGGCCGGCAATTCCGCCATGCTGCGGGCACCTTGGGTGCTTTCCGACCAACCTTCGAATACTTCGTAGACGGGTTCGATCCTGGCTTGGCGGCTCATCTCCGCCGGCAGGTAATCGACCTCCATGCCGTCAATCCGATAACGGGTACAGACCTTGATCTCGGACATGCCGTCCAGCACATCCAGCTTGGTCAGCGCAATACCGGTGATACCGCCAACCTTGATGGCCTGGCGTACCATCACCGCATCGAACCAGCCGCAGCGGCGGGAGCGGCCGGTGACAGTGCCGATTTCCTTGCCCCGATCGCCCAGGCCCCGGCCCACCTCGTCCACCAATTCAGTGGGGAACGGCCCTTCGCCCACCCGCGTGGTATAGGCCTTGGTGATGCCCAGAACATAATCTATGGCGTCCACGCCGATACCGGCGCCGGCGCCGGCCTGGCCGGCCCGGGTGTTGGACGAGGTAACAGAGGGATAGGTACCGTGATCAATATCCAGCATAGCCGCCTGGGCACCTTCGAACAAAATCCGGTGACCGGCCCGGCGGGCTTCATCCAGATCACGCCAGACGTTGGAGGCAAAGGGCAGAATTTTCGGCGCAACTTCCCGCAGAATATCTATCACGCTAGCGGCTTCAATCTCCGCATGACCCAGGCCACGGCGCAAGGCATTGTGATGCAGCAAAAGCTGTTCTACCTTTTCCGGCAAAGTATCCAGATCCGATAAATCGCAAACCCGGATCGCGCGACGGCCAACCTTATCTTCATAGGCCGGGCCGATGCCGCGCCGGGTGGTGCCGATTTTCCGGGAGGTATTGGCATCTTCGCGAAAACCATCCAATTCGGAATGCAGGGGCAATATCAGCGCGGCGTTGAAGGCCAGGCGCAGGGACGACGGCGTGATCTCCACCCCCTGCTCCTGCAGCCGCGCCATCTCAGACAACAATGCCCAAGGGTCAACCACGACACCATTGCCAATGATAGACAATTTACCTTTGCGCACAATGCCGGATGGCAGCAGGCTGAGTTTATAAACCTCGCCATCAATGACCAGGGTATGGCCTGCGTTATGGCCGCCCTGAAAGCGCACCACTACAGAAGCGCGCTCCGACAACCAATCAACGATCTTGCCTTTGCCTTCGTCGCCCCACTGGGCACCCACTACCGCTACATTCGCCATTTTCTTACCGTTTCAAGCTAAAGAAGTTTGTGTTCAATCAAGACAGCGCAATGGCTGTATCGTTACGCAAAATATGATCGCAACCGAGGCCCTTTGCCTCATCGATCGGATCTACGTCCGCATCCAGGCATTGGACCGTCACCCAACCCGTCGCCCGCAATTCCCGGGCCCGTAAAGCAGAGGTGCCCATCGGTAGATACAATCGACGGGGCAGGTCCGCATCGGGGACCGCCCGCATCAGACTATCAAGATACAGGGTAAAGCCAATGGCGCTTTCGCCACTGGCCAGGGGGTATCGACCGCCCCGGCCCAACTCGCCTCGCACACCCTCGGCAAACAGGCTGAAACTCATCCCCGTTTGATATTCGAAACCACGGCTTTCGCCGGGATCAATCGTCAGCGTCAAATCGCCGCTATCTTTCTTCAGGCAGGCCATCAACGCACCCAGATGGTCGCACAGGGCGCGGGCGGGCTTTGGCAAATCCAACTCCGCCAGGGCTGTAATTGCTTGATCAGCCGGACCGGCGGCGCGCATCACCGCACCCAATTGTTGCCGCACGGCAGGGGCCAACGCTTCAATGGCAGCACCATCGCGTTCGTCCAGGGCCTGACGGGCGGCTTCACCTTCCGCCCCTTCCAAACCCAAGGCTTGGGTCAAAATCGGCACCAATAAAGGCACGGTTAAATCGACGGACAAACCTTTGACGCCCAGATCCTGTAATGCCTCTGCCGCCAGCAGGACCACTTCGGCATCGCCCGCGACACTTTCCGCACCAATCAACTCCACACCCGCCTGGGCATATTGCCGTTCGGGCCGTAGTTGGCTACCCCGCACGCGCAGAACCTGGCCCGCATAACACAGTCGCAGGGGCCGGGGCGCGTCTTTCAATCGGGTGGCCGCGATACGGGCAACTTGCGTCGTCATATCCGCCCGCAACCCCATCATGCGCTGGGATATCGGGTCCATCAGGCGGAACATATGGCGGGCAACACCCGCGCCGGGGCCTGCCAGCAGGCTTTCCTCAAACTCGATTAATGGCGGTTTGACCTGGGCATAGCCATGGCCTTCAAACTGCGCCACAAGCTGGGTGATCGAACGCGCCTCGTGCCCGGCAAAGGGGGCGAGGTCGTCGTGCAAACCTTCGGGCAGCAAAGCCAATTCGGCGTAACCAGTCATCTGGGTCATAGTGTTTCTGTCGCGAGCCTAGAAGTTGAGAGCCTAGAAGTTGAGCGCTTGGGCCTGCCCTACATGGGGCAAGGCACGGACCGCCGTCAAGACCGCGTCATTAATGGGCTGATCGACGCCGATTAAGGCAATGGCATCACCGCCTTCTTCAGCCCGGCCCAAATGGAAGGTGGCGACATTGACGCCGCCATCACCCAGCACTGTGCCCAAGGCACCGATCAGGCCCGGCTTATCCTCATTCGTCAGATATAACATATGCTTGACCAATTCGGCTTCCAGCTTAATGCCTTTGACCTGGACAATGCGGGGCCGATTATCAGCAAACAAAGTACCGGCAACATCGCGAACCTGGTTTTCCGTGGTGACGGAGATGCGGATCATTGTTTGATAATCGCCCACACCTTCGTCCCGGGTTTCCTTAACCTCAATGCCGCGCTCCTTTGCCACGACGGGTGCGTTGATCATATTCACGTTGGAGATCAAGGGCCGCAACAGGCCTTCGAGAACGATGGCCGTCAGGGGCCGGGTGTTCAGGCTGGCCACATGTCCCTGAAATTCAATATGCACCGCCTTCAATGCGGTCTGAGTTAACTGCCCGGCAAAACTGCCAAGTTCTCTGGCCAGATTGAAATACGGCTTCAAACGCGGTGCTTCCTCGGCCGAGACAGAGGCCATGTTCATGGCATTAGTGATGGCGCCGGTCAGTAGATAATCAGCCATCTGTTCGGCCACTTGCACTGCCACGTTAACTTGTGCCTCTGTCGTGGAGGCACCCAGATGCGGCGTGGCAACGACGGCGTCGGAGCCGAATAGCGCGTTTTCCTTCGCCGGCTCTGACGAAAAGACATCGACGGCAGCACCTGCGACCTGGCCCGCATCTATTGCCGCACGCACGTCTTCTTCAACCAACAGGCCACCACGGGCGCAATTGATGATACGAACGCCGGTTTTCATTTTGGCGATGCTGTCGGCGTTGATGATGCCGCGTGTGGCATCGTTCAAGGGTGTGTGCAGGGTGATGAAGTCAGCCCGGGCTAACAAGGTATCGAAGTCCACCCGTTCCACCCCAAGGTCGATGGCGCGTTCTTCAGATAGAAAGGGATCAAACGCGATGACCCGCATTTTCAGGCCAATGGCCCGATCACAGACAATGGCACCGATGTTGCCGCACCCAATGACGCCCAATGTTTTGCCGTATAATTCCACACCCATAAAGCGGTTCTTCTCCCACTTGCCTTCGTGGGTTGAACGGTCTGCGGCAGGGATCTGTCGGGCCAGGGCCATCATCATGGATATGGCATGTTCAGCCGTCGTGATGGAGTTGCCAAAGGGTGTATTCATGACGCAGACGCCCTGGGCGGTGGCGGCTTCCTGATCGATATTATCGACCCCGATGCCAGCCCGGCCAATGACTTTCAGCCTGCCCTTCGCAGCGGCCAGGATCTCCGGCGTCACAGTGGTGGACGAACGGATCGCCAAGCCATCATATTGATCGATGATTTCGGCCAGGCCTTCCGGTGTCAGGCCCGGCTTTTCATCAACCTCCACACCACGATCACGAAACACTTCCGCAGCACGTGGGCTCATCTTGTCGGAAATTAGAACTTTGACCATAATATATGGGTATCCCTAGTGGTAGAAAACGACAGCGCTTAAGCTGTCGGCGTAAAATTCGCTTTCACTTCGCCATAGGCCCAATCCAGCCAGGGCAACAAGGCTTCCAGATCGGACTGTTCCACAGTCGCGCCGCACCAGATGCGCAGACCTGTTGGCGCGTCCCGGTGGCCGCCGATATCCAGGGCAGCGCCCTCCGCCTCCAACAGTGCGACCAATTGTTTGGCCACGGCGTTGCCGTCTGCATCCGAAAGCGCTGTAAACCAGTCATCAACGATGGACAAACAGACAGACGTTGTAGACCGGTTGGCAGCGTCCCTGGCCACATAGTCGATCCAGTCGGTTTTGGCCACCCAGCCATCCAACACACCGGCGTTTCCATTCACCCGCGCCAACAGACCTTTCAGGCCGCCGATTGACCGTGCCCAATTCAACGTATCCAGATAATCCTCAACACACAGCATAGACGGGGTGTTGATGGTCTCCCCCTTAAACGGCCCTTCCTGTAACTTGCCGCCCTTGGTCAGGCGGAAGATTTTCGGCAGGGGCCAGGACGGCGTGTGGCTTTCCAAGCGTTCAACGGCGCGGGGCCCCAGGATCAACATGCCGTGGGCCGCCTCGCCCCCCAGCACTTTTTGCCAGCTGAAGGTCACCACATCCAACTTGTCCCATGGTAGCTCCATCGCGAATGCAGCGGACGTCGCATCACATATGGTCAGGCCGGCGCGGTCGTCGGGGATCCAGTCACCGCTCGAAAGGCGTACACCGGACGTGGTCCCGTTCCAGCAGAACACCACATCGTTGTCAAAGTTCACCGCGCCCAGATCCGGCAGCAAGCCATAGTCGGCATCCAACAATCGGGTATCGGGCAGCTTCAACTGTTTGGTGATATCCGTCGCCCAACCGGCACCGAAACTTTCCCAGGCCAGGACATCCACGCCACGGGCACCCAACAGAGACCACAAGGCCATCTCAACCGCGCCTGTGTCCGATGCAGGCACAATGGCGATACGATAGCCATCGGGAACCTGCAAAACCTCACGTGTGCCCTCAATCGCCGCCAACAACCGCGCCTTACCCTCGGCAGAGCGATGGGAGCGGCCCAGCGATGCATTGGCCAAGACTTCTGGCGTCCAACCAGGGCGTTTGGTGCAGGGGCCGGAGGAAAAGTTCGGCACGTTAGGTTTCTGGTTTGGCCGCATGGTGCCAAGTCCTTACAATTTGGCCGCAAAGTATACTTGCAGCATATGGTTATCGGAATGGTCATATGTGACCGGAGGCGGAGTTTACGTCGCAACCCTGCCCTGTCAACCGTGTTTTGCCGCACTGCAACATAAGGTCGCATTTGACATACCCATGCTGTCGGTTTCACATGCGCCAAATTTGACGTCTGCATGCAATATTAGTGGAAGTATCCGATGATCCCCTGCCAACGACACCTGTTTGATATCCCCGACGATATCGCCTATTTCAATTGTGCCTATATGTCCCCGCTGATGCACAAAGTCGTCGCAGCCGGGCAGCGAGCGGTGACGTTAAAGGCGCAACCCTGGCAGATCAGCCCACCGGATTTCTTCTCAACGCCGGAACGGGCACGGACGTTGTTTGCAGAGCTGATCAATGCCCAGGCAGACGACATCGCGATCATTCCCAGTTGCAGCTATGGCACCGCCACGGCGGCACAAAATATTCCCGTCGCCAAAGGCCAGACAATGGTGGTGCTGCAGGATCAGTTCCCCTCCAATGTTTATCCGTGGCGCGAATTGGCAGCGGACCGGGGGGCAGAGGTTGTCACCGTTCCTCGCGGCGGCAATGACGGCTGGACCCCACGTATCCTGGACGCCATTACCGCGCAGACTGCAATCGTTGCCCTACCGCACTGTCATTGGACCGACGGCGGCCTGATCGATCTGATCGCAGTGGGGAAAAAATGCCGGGCCATGGGTGCGGCCCTGGTCGTCGACATTACCCAATCCATCGGCGCACTGCCATTCGATGTGGCGGCAATCCAACCGGATTTCGCCATTGCCGCCGGGTATAAGTGGATGATGGGGCCCTATACATTGGGTTTTTTGTACGTCGCGCCAAAACATCAGGACGGCCGACCCCTGGAACATAACTGGATCGCCCGCAAGGACAGTGAGAATTTTGCCGGTCTGGTGGACTATAAATCTGAATTCCAGCCAGGTGCCCGGCGTTTTGATATGGGCGAAGGGGCCAACTTCATCGCCCTGCCTATGGCCGTGGTGGCCCTGGAACAATTGCTGGAATGGGGCGTCGATAATATTCAGGAAACGCTGTCCGCCATGACCGGCACAATCGCTGAACGGGCAGCGCCTTTGGGCCTTAGCGCCTCCACCCCCAGCCTGCGGGCGGGGCACTTTTTGGGCCTGGGCTTCCCCGGCGATGTTCCCGAAGGCTTGCCGGAGCGTCTGGGCGCAAGCAATGTCTTCGTCTCCGTCCGGGGCCAGTCCATGCGCGTGACGCCTCACTTGTTCAATAACGAGGCAGACGTAGACCGTTTAATCAGCGTATTATCAGAGGTGTTGTAAAGATTGCCTTCATGAAGAAACAATATTGTTCGCCAACGCATCATTACCATCGAACAATCAACCTTCTACCTAATCGTCAGCAATTAATTTAATTGAGGAGTCTCATCAATGTCAGAAGCCGTAATCGCCCAGGAATTCCCCTACATGGAGGATTTGGTAGAGGGTAAAGACTATTTCTGGTGCAGCTGTGGCAAAAGCTCGAAACAGCCATTTTGTGACGGCAGCCATAAAGGCTCAGATTTCGAGCCAGTAAAATTCCAGGTGGATAAGGCCAAGTCATACGCCTTGTGCGGCTGCAAGCGCAACGACGGTCAAGCCTTTTGCAACGGTGCCCACAACAAACTATAGGGCGCGCGCCACCCATATAGCAGCGGCCCCGGATACGAATGCGCCGGGGCCGTTTTCTATGGCGGCGACGATGCCGCGTACTCCAACAACAGGTCTTTTGCATCCACGGTCATGCCGGCTTTCACCGTAATGGCGGCAATACGGCCGGGGCGGGCGGCGCGGATGGCGGTTTCCATTTTCATGGCCTCGATGTTCAGCAGCAGATCGCCCGTCTCCACCGCCTGGCCCTGGTTAACCGCGATGGTGCCGATGACGCCGGGCATGGGCGCGGGGACGTGATTGGGATTGTTCTCGTCGGCTTGCGGTTGCCGCTCCACCGACGCGGCGGCCTGGCGGTTGGCGATGCGGAT
>JAPKBD010000370.1 GCA_028824965.1 Alphaproteobacteria bacterium
CATGGGCATGGGCATGGGCATGGGCATGGGCATGGGCATGGGCATGGGCATGGGTAGGCGTATCAGCATCACAAACCAGCGCCACGCCTTTCTCAACAGCAATGGTCGACAAATGCTCGATGTTCGTCTTGACCGCATCACACACATCCAGATCAACAATATTAACTTCGTCCTTGTCCATCTGCAGGCGCGCCCATTCCAGCAAATTATCCATCAATTCAAAAGATTGTTTCGCCGCGTCATGAACCGATGCGCCATATTCGGCCAACTTCTCTCGCTCCATCGTCAACGCACCTTGGGACAGCATTTCGCTAAAACCCAACATGGCGTTGAAGGGACTGCGTAAATCGTGGGCGATAATGCCAAAAAATTTGTCTTTCTGATGGTTCAACCCCTGCAACTCAGCCCGCATTGATGCTTGATCTTCGGCTAAGGCAACCAAAGATTCTACCTGGCTTTCCAGGCGTTCCTCTCGATCACGCAATTCAGCGATTTGACTATTCAGCTCATGCTGTGCTGCCAACAATTCCTCGTGCGAGCGTTTGCGTTCCGTAATATCTACATGCCAGTTAACGAGGGCTGATTGACCTTCAAATTGGATTGGCTGGCTATCAATAGAGATCCAAATTCGATTGCCGCGCAACGCTAATCGGTGTGATTCGATTTTCAACAGACGTTCACCGCTGGCAATGCGGCGCATTAGGTTCGTAATGTCATCCTGATTGACAAAGGTCTTTCGAAAATCACCGGCCAGCAGTTCCGCAGCTGATCCGGCTTCCAGCATATCAACCAACGCCTGGTTCACAAAACCCGCTTGTTGTTATCAATATTGACGACCGCGACCCCAATCGGGCAGTCTTCTAACGCTTGACGCAAAAAGAAGTTCTCGTTCCCAGCATTCGGAAAGTCAAGCATTACCCCTCACTGCTTATAAGTACAAATTAATATTTCTTATCCCATAAAGGGTAGTGGGAATTAATTAACAATATGGAAATCTGGCCGCATATTTATTTGCCTGCCCTATGCTAAATATCATGCACATCCATGACGCCGGGGATTGCCTTTAGCGCCCCACGTACTTGCGGCGTAATGGCAAAGCCGCCCGGCAGGGTCATCTCAACTTCCCGTCCCTTTGTTGCCAATTCCAACAACAAAGTAACCTGGCCGCGGCCGGTATTGTGATCATCCAAAATTTTCCGCAATGACGCCAACGGATCGGGGTTTTTCAAAAAGACCTTGATACCGGACGCGGTTGTCTGGCTGGCATCGTCAATATCGGTGATCTGACTGGCGATCAGGCGGCGGCCTTTTTCATCATCACGCACATCGACGGTCATGACGATCGAACGACCTTTGATCAGCATTTCACGGGATTTTATCAATTCCTCGCCGAACAGCGCCACATCGAACATGCCCGTCTGATCAGACACATCGACAAAGGCGAACGCCTTGCCCCTGGCACTTTTCCGCTCGTTCACACCTTCAATTGTTGCGGCAATGCGGAACTGTTTGCCGCCCTGATTTGCGCGGGCTTCCAGCTCGGTAAAATCGACCATGGATTTTCGCGCCAGCAAAGCAGGATAGGATTCCAGCGGATGGGCAGACAGATAAAAGCCGACAGCCTGGGCCTCATTCGCCAGCTTTTCCAACTGCAACCATTCGGGCATAAGGGGCAGCGGCGGCGGCGGCACGGATGCAGCGCCGTCATCACCACCAAACATACTGACCTGGGCGCTATCCCGCTCGGACGCCGCGTGGGCTGCAAAGCGAAGCATGATCTCCGCCGCGGCCATCATCTGCGCCCGGTTCGGGTTCAGACCATCAAAGGCACCGGCGCGGGCCAGGTTTTCCACCTGGCGCTTATTTACCTGGCGTGGATCCAGCCGTCCGGCAAAATCCCAAACGTCTTTGAACGGGCCGTTCGCCTCACGTTCACTGACCACCGCCGCCATGGCATCCCGCCCGACATTCTTTACCGCTGCAAGGGCATAATGGATTGCGCCCTTATCCTCGACGCCGTCTATTTCTGTTGCCGCCTCTGGCACTGTTTCTGGCACTGTTTCTGGCGCATGTCTCGCCACGGTGAACACCACGTCGGATTTATTCAAATTAGGCGACAGCAGTCCAATGCCCATACGCTTCACCTCCTGCTTGAACAGGTTTAGTTTGTCTGTATTGGCAAGGTCCAATGACATGGTCGCGGCCATAAACTCGACCGGGTGGTTCGCCTTTAAATAGGCCGTCTGATAGGCGATCAGGGCGTATGCGGCGGCGTGGCTTTTGTTAAAGCCATAGCCCGCGAATTTGGCCACCAGGTCAAAGACGTACTCCGCCTTGTCGCCATCGATCTTGTTGGCCAGCGCACCCTCGACGAAGCGAGACCGTTGGGCGTCCATCTCCGACTTAATCTTTTTACCCATGGCCCGGCGCAGTAAATCCGCCTCGCCCAGGGAATAGCCGCCCATCACCTGGGCGATCTGCATAACCTGTTCCTGATAGACGATGACGCCATAGGTTTCGGTCAAGATGCCTTTCAGGCTGGGGTGCAGGTAATCAGGTTCTTCTGCGCCAGATTTCACATTGCAGAACTTCGGAATATTATCCATGGGACCGGGCCGGTACAGAGCGACCACAGCAATAATGTCTTCAAAGCAATCGGGCTGCATCTGGCGCAAGGTGTCGCGCATGCCCGCCCCTTCAAGCTGGAACACGCCCACAGTCTCGCCCCGGGCAATCAAGTCATACGACCCTTTGTCATCCAGGGGTATGCGGTCCAGGTCAAAATCAGGTACCCGGGTGCGGATCATATCAATTGCCCGATCCAATACGGTCAGGGTTTTCAGTCCCAGGAAATCAAACTTCACCAGGCCGGCGGGCTCCACCCATTTCATATTGAATTGGGTGACCGGCATATCGGAGTTTGGGTCACGATACAGCGGCACCAGCTGTTCCAAGGGACGATCACCGATCACCACGCCGGCTGCATGGGTGGAGGCATGGCGATACAGCCCCTCCAGCTTCATGGCGATATCGAACAGATGCTCAACGCCCGGTTCCTCCCGCATCACCTGTTTCAGGCGCGGTTCTGCCTTCAATGCTTCGGGCAACGTTGTCGGGTCAGCTGGATTGTTCGGCACCATTTTGCACAGACGGTCCACCAAGCCAAAGGGCATCTCCAACACCCGGCCCACATCACGCAGGGCAGCGCGGGCCTGCAATTTACCAAAGGTGATAATTTGGGCGACTTGATCATGGCCGTATTTGTCCTGCACATAACGGATCACCCGGTCCCGTTTATCTTGGCAGAAATCGATATCGAAATCAGGCATGGACACCCGTTCGGGATTAAGGAACCGCTCAAACAGCAGGCCAAAGCGCAAGGGATCCAAATCCGTAATCTTCAAGGACCAGGCCACGACAGAACCCGCACCGGAACCACGACCAGGGCCGACGGGGATATTTTCCCCTTTGGCCCATTGGATGAAGTCGGCCACGATCAGGAAGTAACCGGGAAAGCCCATATTGACGATCACGTTCAATTCAAAGTCCAGGCGTTCACGATAGGGTTGGGTTTCCTCCCCCCCCATATCAAGCCCCAGGAACGCCATTCGTTCAGCCAACCCGGCCTCTGCCATAGCGCGCAGGGCGGCGACCTCATCGCTGCCGTCGCCCTTATCACTAAAACTGGGGAGGATCGGATCCCGCATAGGTACCTTGTAGGCACAGCGCCGCGCGATCACCAGGGTGTTGTCCAGTGCCTCTGGCAAATCTGCGAACAAGGCCCGCATCTCACGCGAGGAGCGAAAGTAATGCTGCGAGGTCAGGCGCGGCCGGTCGGTGCGGCTGACCGTATTCTTTTGCGCAAT
>JAPKBD010000045.1 GCA_028824965.1 Alphaproteobacteria bacterium
GCCCCGAATTCCTCGACAAATCAAACCAGGCATGCGTTTTTCAGCAGCCTGTTAGTGCATCTCATTGCGCCGACTTATTTTGGATACACTTCCAGAACAATCACAGTGCCATGTCCGAACATGTGGGCGGCAATGGAAAAACGCCCTGCGGTTTTGGCCAGGAAGCTCATGGAAGCAGGATGGTTCGGCTTCACCTTGATCAATATATTATCGCCGTGCAGATGTAATTTGGTCCTTTGATCCGAGGTCCACATAATCTCGACAGCTTCGCCTTGAATGACGCGGATGGTCCTGATGTCGGCGACGATTTCACCATCGCGGATATCGAGTTTGAATTTTCGATGCACCAGTATCTGATTAGGCGCTGTTAGAAGAGGTTTTGAGGCTGCATTGGCAGGACTCGAAATCACGGCCATGAATGCCAGAGCAAGCAGCGCAATCAAGATGGCCAGAGCAATGGGCACGGACCGGCAAAGACACCGGAACCGCGGCGGCATTGCGCCATGCCAACGATTTCCCGCTGTTGAGGTCATTAATCTTCACGACGTTGGAAATTTAACACAACCCAACACTATGGCTTCCATCAATAAGAATGCGACCAATATTTGCAATCCACGGCAGGCGGAGCAATGCGACGCATCACACTTGGCCTGAATTCAAATTAGCCGCCATCATGGCCTCGGTCACGGCCCCTGTTTGCTGAGCGAACAAAACCCTGGTATTTAAATTCAGATTTTGATAATTTGCTTTAAATTTAAGCAAATTGGACACGGCGTACTAATTGCCTAATTAATAAGCATGCAACTCGGTTCCGACACATTTGATACACCTGTCTTTCTGGCACCCATGTCCGGAATTACGGACCAACCGTTTCGTCGGGTGGTACGTGAATTCGGTGTTGATGTGGTGGTCAGCGAGATGATCCTGTCTGCGGGCGTCGTGGATGACCACCGCCTCAGCCGGGAGCGAGCTATCTGGGGCGCGGACGAGGGCCTGCGCGTCGTGCAATTGGCGGGTTGTCAGGCAGATATCATGGCGCGAGCCGCAGCGATGAACCAGGATGATGGTGCCGATATTATTGACATCAATATGGGCTGTCCCGTAAAGAAAGTCGTTGGTGGCAGCGCCGGTTCTGCCCTGATGCGGGATGAGGATCTGGCGTTGCGCCTTATCCGGGCCGTCGTTGGTGCCGTTGATATCCCCGTGACCCTGAAAATGCGCACCGGGTGGGACCTGGATCAGCGCAATGCACCCACGCTGGCCGCGAAGGCAGAGGCGGCGGGCGTTTCCATGATCACTGTCCATGGGCGTACCCGTTGCCAATTCTATGACGGGCGGGCCGATTGGGATTTCATTGCCCAGGTCAAGGACGCTGTTGATATTCCGGTCATCGCCAACGGTGATGTGGTTGCGTTGGAGGATGGCGCAGCGATATTGGCGCAATCGGGTGCCGATGGGGTGATGATCGGCCGCGGTGCCTTTGGCCGGCCATGGTTCCCGGCCCAAATGCGCCACTATCTGGCGACAGGTGAGAGGTTGGCAGACCCCGCTTTGTCGCAACAGCGCGATACGGTCATCGCCCATTATGAGGGGATATTGGCCCATTACGGACCCGGTCGGGGCCTGCGGATCGCGCGCAAACATATCAATCGATACCTCGAACGTATGGGTGTGGCGCGCGACGATCGCCGGGACGTGCTGCGCCAAAGTGACAGCGGCGCAGTCATTGAACGGATTACGGAATTGTATGACCTGGCCATCCTGCGGGAGGCCGCTTGATGTCTGGTGTCGGGGGGGGTGATGTCGTGGGGCCTGATGCGGCGGTGGCTGATGCAGAAAAAACAGACCGGGTCGCAGATAGCGACGCCATCGCGACCGAGACAATTTTAAATACATTTCCCCATCCCATATTGCTGTTGGATGAGAACGATGGCGTTACCTACGCCAATCCGGGGGCGGAGCAGTTTTTTGCCACCGGTGCGACACAGCTTTGCCGCAGCCGGTTAGACGATCTGCTGCCCTATGGCAGCCCGGCCTTGGGGCTGGTGCAGGAGGCACGGCATAAACGCTCCGTCATGTCGGAATATGGCCTCGATATTGGCACACCCCGACTGGGCCAACGCCTCGCGGATATTACCGTCTCGCCCGTGATTGAGAACCCGGACTGTATCTTGTTCACGTTACGAGAGAACAGCATCGCCTCAAAGATGGACCGTCAATTGACCCATCGGGGCGCAGCCCGTTCCGTGACCGGCATGGCGGCCATGCTGGCCCACGAGGTTAAGAACCCGTTGAGCGGTATTCGCGGTGCCGCGCAGTTGTTGGAACAAAACGCTAATACGGATGACCGGGTGTTGACCCGCTTGATTTGCGATGAGACGGACCGCATCGTCGGTATTGTTGAACGGATGGAGATGTTCTCGGACAAACCGATTGACCACCAACCGGTCAATATCCACCGGGTGTTGGAGCGGGTGCGCCAGGTGGCACAAAGCGGCTTCGCCAAGAATGTCCGTTTTCAGGAAATCTATGATCCCTCCATCCCCCCTGTTCTGGGTAACTTTGATCAACTGGTTCAGGTGTTTTTGAACCTGATCAAAAACGCGGCGGAGGCGGCACCTGCCTCGGGCGGTGAAATTACCTTAAGCACGGCGTTCCGCCATGGCCTGCGCCTGGCGGTGCCAGGTAGCCGAGAGCGGATGAAATTACCGATTGAGATTGGCGTGCAGGACAATGGTCCCGGCGTGGCGGAGGAAATGCGGCCCTATCTGTTCGACGCCTTTGTCAGCAATAAAAGTCAAGGTTCCGGCCTGGGCCTGGCCCTGGTTGCCAAGTTGGTGGACGACCATGGTGGCATTGTGGAATGTGCCGACGCCGCCAAGGGGGCGCTGTTCAGGGTCATGCTGCCCATGGACGAAAGCTGATGAGAGCTAACGAAAGCTAACGAGCGCTGATGAAAGCTGATGAGAACTGCAGAATGAGAAAAGATTATGAGTAGGGGCACGATCCTCATCGCTGATGATGATGGCGCGATCCGCACTGTGTTGGATCAGGCCCTGGGCCGGGCTGGGTATGAGGTCCGCTCGACTGCGAACGCGGCTACATTGTGGCGTTGGATCGGTGATGGTCAGGGGGACCTGGTCATCACGGATGTGGTCATGCCCGATGAAAATGGCCTGGATTTGTTGCCGCGCATCAAAAAAATACGCCCCGATATGCCGGTTATCGTCATGAGTGCCCAATCCACCATTCTGACGGCGATCAAGGCGGCGGAACGCGGCGCGCATGAATATCTGCCGAAACCATTTGACCTAAAGGAACTGGTCAATGTGGTCGAGCGCGCCTTGGCCAGTACGCGAAATGGCAATAACAGCGCGGCACAGACTGTGCCCGATGGGGACGAAGGGTTGCCGGTGATCGGGCGTTCAGCTGCCATGCAGGAAATTTACCGCACCTTGGCGCGTCTGATGCAGACCGATTTGACGGTTATGATATCCGGCGAATCTGGTACCGGTAAAGAACTGGTGGCCCGCGCATTGCACGACTATGGCAAACGGCGTAACGGACCCTTTGTTGCCATCAATATGGCGGCGATCCCGCGGGATCTGATCGAAAGCGAATTGTTCGGCCACGAAAAGGGTGCCTTCACAGGCGCTGTCAGCCGGCATCCCGGGCACTTTGAGCTGGCAGAGGGGGGAACGTTATTTCTGGACGAGATCGGAGATATGCCAGCCGATGCCCAGACCCGTCTGTTGCGCGTTCTGCAACAGGGGGAATTCAGCACGGTTGGTGGACGAACGCCGATCAAGACCAATGTTCGGATCATTGCTGCGACCAATCAGGATCTGCAACAATTGATCCGCCAAGGCCTGTTCCGGGAGGATTTGTTTTATCGTCTGAACGTCGTACCTATGCGCATGCCACCCCTGCGTGAGCGCACGGAGGACGTGCCCGATTTGGCGCGGCATTTCCTTAAACAGGCGGAAGCCTCCGGGTTGCCGGCAAAGCGGATCAGCAAAGATGCCCTGGATCAACTGCGCACCTATAATTGGCCCGGCAATGTGCGGGAGCTGGAAAATCTAATCCAACGCCTCATCGCGCTGTATCCGGAAGAGGTTATTGAGGGGCCGGTCGTCGCCTCTGAATTGGCGACGATTTCCAATGCATCACCTTTTGATGCACACAATGACGGTGACGGCGACGATCAATTGGGCGGCGATAGTATCGGTGCCTCAGTACATCAGCACTTGAAACGTTATTTCAATGCCCATGGCGATAGCCTGCCGCCCGCTGGTCTTTATGATCGTGTCCTGCACGAAGTAGAGCGTCCGATGATAGAGCTGTGTCTGGTTGCGACCCGCGGTAATCAAATCCGCGCCGCGGAATTATTGGGTTTGAACCGGAACACTTTGAGAAAAAAAATCAAAGAACTCGATATTCAGGTGGTGCGAGGCTTGAACTGATGCATAATTGCCACGGATTCGTATGTGATGTAGCAAAAAAGCCTCATGGTCGAAACAACTGAACGTAGCCGCCTAGAGACCGTTATCACCGACAGCTTTGCCCCCTGGGCCCGGCAGGTCGGTCTAAGCGGAAAGCTGGCCATTGCCCTGGCCCTGGCCGCCTTGGCGTCGGGGATCGCGACCTATACCGCATGGACCGGCTCTGCCCCGCAAACGCCGAACCCGCGCGTTGTCCTGTTTCTGTTGATCATCGATTTGGTCCTGGTCCTCTCTCTCGGTGCGCTGATCGCCCGGCATCTGGTGCGCCTATGGGTCGCGCGGCGGGCAGGCTCCGCCGGTTCGCGCCTGCATGTGCGATTTGTGGCCATGTTCTCCCTGGTCGCTGTGACCCCGGCCATTATCGTTGCCTTATTCTCGGCAGTGTTCTTTCACCTTGGCGTGCAATCGTGGTTTAGCGACCGGGTCCGCACGGCTGTTGGTGGATCGTTGGCGGTGGCCGAAGCTTATGTGGCAGAACATCGTCACACCATTCGCGCCGATATTTTGGCGATGGCCAACGATATTGATCGCATGGCGCCGCGACTGCGCGGCAAGCAACAACAATTCTCGCGCTTTTTGGCCATCCAAGCCTCCCGCCGGGCGTTGAGCGAAGCAACTGTGTTCAACAGTAATGGCGTAGTTCTGGGGCGCACGTTTTTGAGCGTCAGCGCTGCGCTTGATGAATTACCCCTCAATCGTATCGAGGCGGCATCGAGCAGCGACCCGGTCATTTTTGAAAATGACCGTGATGATCAGGTGCGCGCCCTGGTCCGTCTTGACGGCTATCTTGATGCCTATTTGTTCGTGGCCCGATTTGTTGATCCCGTGGTCTTGAACCATGTGGAAACGACCCGCGCTGTGGTTCGGGAATATGAGGCCCTGGAGGGTGCCCGAACGGATATCCAGTTGACCTCCGCGCTGATTTTTATCGTTGTTGCGTTGATGCTTCTCATGGCGGCGATCTGGCTTGGATTGACTTTTGCCAATCGTCTTGTTGGGCCGATCCGGGGGCTTATGGGGGCCGCTGAGAGGATCAGAGATGGTGATCTGACGGCCCGGGTTGAAGAAGGTGACAGCGATGATGAGATCGCGTCGTTAAGCCGGGCCTTCAACCGTATGGCCGGGCAATTGGCGGAACAACGCCAGGAACTGGTCGCTGCCAACCAGCGCATGGATCGCCGCCGCCGCTTTACCGAGGCCGTGCTTAGCGGTGTCTCTGCCGGTGTTGTCGGTCTGGATGGTGATGGTGCCATCAACCTGCCCAACTCATCCGCCGCCGCCTTGTTGGAAACGGATATTGAGACGCTGACGGGTAAAGCCTTCACGGATGCTGTCCCGGAAATGACGGGTTTGCTGGAACAGGCCCGCAGCGCGCCGGGTAGACTTGTGGAGGGGGAGGTCTCCCTGATCCGCAAAGGTCATCGCCGCACGTTTACCGTCCGTATTCGCAGCGACAGAACATCCGATCAACGCTTTGGCGCAATTGTTACCTTTGATGATGTGACGGAACTGGTCACGGCGCAGCGCACCGCAGCCTGGGCGGATGTGGCCCGGCGCATCGCCCACGAGATTAAGAACCCCCTGACGCCCATACAATTGTCGGCAGAGCGCTTAAAGCGGAAATACCTCAAACAAATTACGGCGGAGCCTGAGATTTTTACCCAATGCACGGATACGATCATCCGCCAGGTCGGAGACATCGGGCGCATGGTGGATGAATTTTCCGCCTTCGCGCGGATGCCTGCGGCGGAGATGAAGGTTGAGGACATGTGCCAACTGGTGCAACAGGCCGTCTTTGCCGAGGAATTCGCCCACAAAGACATTACTTACCAATTGGAATGCCCCGAGAATGGCGTTGCTGTGCGCTGTGATGCCCGCCATGTGAGCCGACTACTGACCAATCTGCTGCAAAATGCAGAGGAAGCGATCGAAGGCCGCCTATCTGGGATGTCTGGGATGGGTGCACCCGCGACACCGGA
Source organism: Alphaproteobacteria bacterium (assembly GCA_028824965.1). GTDB lineage: Bacteria > Pseudomonadota > Alphaproteobacteria. Next base: position 6,482 of record JAPKBD010000045.1, read on the forward strand.
CCGTGTGCCGCCTGCACCGGGGGTCATCGCCGTCACGGTAGCGGGTGATGAAGATGGGGTGACATTGTTGATCCGCGACAATGGCATTGGCTTACCCAGCGATGGGCGCGAGAGACTGACGGAGCCATATGTGACCAATCGGGAAAAGGGCACAGGGTTGGGCCTGGCTATTGTGAAGAAAATTATGGAAGAACATGGCGGCCGCATGCGCATGGATGACGCACCGAATGGTGGTGCGGAGATCCAACTGAGTTTCCCTGCCCTCAACAGCGATGGCCAGGATGACGATAATCGAAACAGTAATAAAGATGTGAAGATGAGTGGAATTGACTATGGCGCGTGATATTTTGGTCGTCGATGACGAGGCGGATATTCGTGAATTGATCGCAGGCATTTTATCCGACGAAGGGTACGAGACACGGATGGCGGCGACCGACAAACAGGCGCTGGCGGCGGTGGCTGCGCGACGGCCCTCTTTGGTGATCCTGGATATCTGGCTGCGCGGCAGCAAACTGGATGGTATCGAAATATTGCAACAAATTCGCACCCGTCATGGGGATGTGCCGGTTATCATGATTTCGGGCCATGGCAATATCGAGACGGCTGTCCATGCCATTAAATATGGGGCCTATGATTTCATCGAAAAACCGTTTGAGACTGATCGTCTGTTGTTGATCGTGCAGCGCGCGATCGAGGCGGATCGATTGACACGGGAAAATCGCGAATTGCGCAAGCGGGCCGGGCCCGAGACGGAAATCGTCGGCGAAAGCGCGGCGATCGGTGCCATGCGCATCGCCTTAGAAAAGGCGGCCCCCACAGGTAGCCGTGTGATGATCGACGGGCCTGCCGGCGCGGGCAAGGAAGTTGTGGCGCGTGCATTGCATGCCCAGTCAAACCGCGGCAATGGCAGCTTCGTAGTTCTCAACGCAGCCACCATGGCGCCAGAGCGGTTGGAAACTGAACTGTTCGGCGTCGAGGGCAAGGGTGCAACGCACGATCAGGATGGCGATGTTGAGGGGACTGCTGATCACAACAACAGCGGCGGCAATAGGGGCGGCAGCAGAGTTGGCGTTTTCGAACAAGCCCATGGGGGGACGCTGTTTCTGGATGAAATCGCCGATATGCCCCTGGAAAGTCAGGCGAAAATATTACGTGTCCTGGTCGACCAAAGATTTCAGCGGGTTGGTGGTTCTGTCTTTGTTGAAGTCGATGTGCGCGTGATTTGTTCGACGACCCGTGATCTGCGCGAAGAAATTGCGCAAGGCCGCTTTCGCGAAGATTTATACCATCGCCTCAACGTCGTGCCGCTGAGTGTACCCCCGTTGCGGGATAGATCTTCCGATATTCCGTTGTTGATCACCCATTTCATGAACCGGTCGGCCGAGACATTGGGACTGTCGCCACGCCAGGTCTCCGCCGATGCAATGGCCGCTTTGCAGCGCCACGACTGGCCCGGCAATGTGCGACAACTGCGTAATATTGTCGAAAATCTCGTCATTATGGCCCAGCGTGATGATCGGGGTGATGATCGGGGTGGTGATCGGAATGACGATCAGGGCGAAGATGCGGTGATCTCGGTCGATATGCTGCCTATGGAGATCTCTGCCCCAACACCCAGTGCCATGCGTGATAGCAGTGAGACGGAAGTTATGGCGTTGCCGTTACGGGAGGCGAGAGAAATATTCGAGCGGGAATACCTGATAGCGCAAATTGGCCGCTTTGGTGGTAATATCTCCCGAACGGCGGAATTCGTCGGTATGGAACGTTCGGCGCTGCATCGGAAATTGAAATCATTGAACGTGCCAACGCGGGTATAGCTATAGACAACTGCGGAGAATAACCGGGTGTCTGGTAAGAAAATTATGGGTACAGATTTATGAAGGTGATCGTATGCGGGGCCGGTCAGGTCGGCTTTAACATCGCACGGCATCTGTCCGGCGAACATAATGATGTCACCGTGATCGACCAATCGCCAGAGCTGGTCAAGCGGATTAACGACAACCTAGATGTTCACGGCGTGGTCGGTTTTGCCTCGCAGCCAGATGTCCTGGAAGCGGCGGGCGCAGAAGATGCCGACATGATAATCGCCGTAACTTTCGCGGACGAGGTCTATATGGTGGCCTGTCAGGTCGCCCATTCCCTGTTCAATGTTCCCACCAAAATTGCCCGTATTCGGGCGCAAAGCTATCTTCGTCCAATGTGGCAGGATCTGTTTAGCCGGGACAATATGCCCATTGATGTCATCATCTCGCCGGAGATGGAGGTCGCCCGTTCTGCCAAGCGGCGGTTGGAAGTGCCCGGTGCCTTCGATATGATCCCCTTCGGCGATGATAAGATGCGCCTGATCGGCGTGCGACTGAGCGATGAATGCCCTATCGTGGACACCCCCTTGCGGCAACTGACAGAGCTGTTCCCCGATCTGAATATCGTCGTTGTGGGCATAGATCGCGCTGGGCAGCTGCTGGTGCCTACGGGGGATGATCAGATGCTGGTGGGCGATGAGATATTTTTTGTATCGGAAAAAAGCCATGTCTCCCGTGCTCTTAGCCTGTTCGGCCATGAGGAAAAGGAAGCCCGGCGCATAATTATCGTTGGCGGCGGCAATATCGGGTTGTTTCTGGCTGAGAGTTTGGAGCGGGAAAATCCGTCGGTCCGGATCAAGGTGGTTGAGCTGAACCGGGAGCGGGCGGAATATGTGGCGGAGCGATTGGAGCGCGCCGTCGTCATCAATGGTGATGCCCTCGATAGCGAGATTTTGATTGAGGCCAATGCCGCCAATACGGAAACCGTTGTGGCCGTGGCCGATGATGATGAGGTCAATATCCTGGCGTCATTGCTGGCCAAACGGTACGGCTGCCAACGCGCCGTGACGTTGATCAACAATGCGGGCTATGGCCCCTTATTGGCTTCGTTGGGAATCGATGCGGTGGTTAATCCCCGCGCCTCTACTGTTTCGACCATATTACAGCATGTCCGCCGGGGTCGTATTCGTGCGGTCCACAGCCTGCGCGACGGCGTGGCGGAAGTGATTGAGGCCGAAGCGTTAGAGACCTCCCCCCTGGTTGGCGTGCCGTTGCGGGAGGTTAAGTTGCCCGTTGGCGTCATTATTGGCGGCGTGCTGCGGGGCGATAAGGTCATTATTCCCCGCGGCGATACCGTTGTTCAGGTCAAAGACCGGGTGGTAATCTTTGCGCTGGCGGATGTGGTGAAGAAGGTCGAAAAAATGTTCTCCGTCCGTCTCGATTTTTTCTAGAACTTAGAGCACCAAGAAAGAGGAGACGCGGCGCGCTTATGTCCTATACCAGCGTCTTTCATTGTCTTGGCTGGACCTTGGTGCTGTTGGCATCATTGATGATCCTACCGGCCATGACCGCCCTTTTGGACGGCAACACATCGTTGGCGTGGACCTTTGCGGCATCGGCCATTCTGACAGGTTTTTGCGGTGCCGCCTTTGCCCTTGCCACCTGGCGCGGGGCGGAACGGTTTGGTAAACGCGAAGGCTTTATGTTTTTGGTCTTGGTTTGGATCGTGTTGGCCCTGTTCGGTGCCTTGCCGCTGCATTTCTCGGGCCTGCCGGGGCGTCCCATTGATGCGTTCTTCGAGGCGATTTCCGGGCTGACCACAACGGGTGCAACTGTTTTCAGTAACTTCGATGAAATTCCACCTGCTATTCTGTTGTGGCGGGCGTTGTTGCAATGGGGCGGCGGTTTATTAAGCATCGTCCTTGCCGTCAGTTTGATTGCGCCACTCGGCATCGGTGGGATGGAGGCATTCCAAAGCGCCTTGCCGCGTGGGGAAGGGGCCTCCATGCCGTCACGTATGTTGCAGGTGGCCCAGGATCTGTTTTGGATTTATGTGCTTTTGACCCTGTTGGCAGCCTTTGCATTATGGGTTGCGGGTATGTCGGCCTTCGATGGTTTGTGCCACGCCTTTTCGGCGATATCGACGGGGGGCTTCAGCACCCGGGAAGGCGGCATCGAAAGCTTTCACAGCTCGATGATCGAAATGGTGTTGATGGCTGTGATGTTGGTGGGGGCGATGAATTTTACCCTTCATTGGGCCGCCTTTAATGGCCGTTTTCGCGCTTTCAAGGAGAATGCAGAGGCCTATTATCTGACCATTGCCATCACTTTTTTGGTCTTCGCCATCATTGTTCTGTTTGTGATCGGCGATAGCGAAATTGATTTTGTCAGCTATTTCCGCAGTAGCATCTTTACCGCCGTTTCGGCGATCACCACGACGGGCTTCACCAATAGTCCCGTGGGGATCAGTGACCCCAGTGCCTTGGGTGGCGTGGGGGGCTTAGGTGGCTTGGGGGGGCTGGCAGTTGGGGTTTTAGCGCCGATTTTGATCATTGGCTTGGTCCTGGTGGGCGGTTCAACCGGATCGACCAGCGGCGGTATGCGATTGCTGCGGATTGCCGTTCTTTCAAAACAGGCCCAGCGGGAGTTGCTGCGCCTGACCCACCCCCACGGCGTCCGCCCTTTACGATTGGGCAAGGTCCGTATTCAGAATCCGGTGATCTGGAGTGTGTGGAGTTTCTTTTTCATTCTGATTCTGGTGCTGGCGGCGACCGCATTGGCGTTAGCGTATTTTGGTCTTGGTACAGAGGCGGCAATCACGGCCGCCGTGGTCTCCGTCAGTAACGCGGGGCCGTTTTTGCATGTGATTACGCCCGGCGCACCTGGCTATGATGAAATGTCTGATGGCGCAAAATTCGTCCTGGCTATAGCCATGATGGCGGGACGGGTGGAGCTGCTGGCATTATTGAGCCTTTTCAATCCCAGATATTGGAACCGTTAGGGAGAATGTTATGAGCCGCATAGCCTATGTAAACGGGCAATATCTGCCCCATAATTCGGCATCCGTTCATATTGAAGACCGAGGCTATCAATTTGCTGACGGGGTTTATGAGGTCATTGCTGTGCAGAACGGTCGTTTGATAGATGGGGATTGGCATATGGAGCGTCTGCAACGCTCCCTCTCTGAATTGCGGATTGCCATGCCTATGTCCCCCGCCGCTTTGAACGTCGTGCTGCGGGAAACAGTGCGGCGCAATCGATTTTCCACCGGCATCGTCTATTTGCAGGTTAGTCGCGGCGTCGCCCGGCGCGATCATCCTTTTCCAAAAGACGGCACCCCACCAGCCCTAGTGGTCACGGCCCGGCGTACACCGCCCCCGCCGGCAAAGCTGATCGAAGAAGGCATTGCTGTAATCTCGCAGCCCGACATCCGCTGGGACCGTTGCGATATCAAGGCCATTGCCCTGCTGCCGAACGTTCTTGTCAAACAGGCGGCGCGGGAACAAGGCGCCTATGAAGCCTGGCAGGTTGATGCGAAGGGTTTCGTTACCGAAGGTGGTTCGACCAACGCCTGGATTATTAATAAAGAGGGGCATTTGGTCACCCGCGGGGTGGAAAATGCGATCCTGAACGGCATCACCCGACGCCGCCTGATCGCCCTGGCCCAGGCCCGGGGTATCATTGTGGAAGAACGTGCCTTTTCCTTGGAAGAGGCGAAATCGGCGCGTGAAGCATTCCTAACCTCCACCACATCCTTTGTTACGCCTGTCGTACGAATTGACGATACGACAATTGCAAATGGACGCCCCGGTAGTCAAACCCTGGAGTTGCGCGAGGCTTATACGGAATTTATGGCTGAAATGTCTGCAAAATCAGCTTAATCACGTATTCGCGAGTATTTAATGACTTGCTCATTCGCCCGTCGACCCCATTTGAGTTAAGGGGTAAGCTGGCAAACACTGCGCAAATGCTTTAAGTAAGCGGGCAGGACTTTGTAACTTAGCCACCGGATGCTGTCGGGGCATAATTCATACGTCGTGCGAACGTATGACAATCGGGAATCCCAATAATCAATTGCCGGCCTGCCCGCGTTTGCGGGGCTTTGCCGCAGAACAAAAAAATGGAGCCAAACATGGCGAACGATAAACAAAATGTGCAGGACGTGTTTTTAAACCATGTCCGAAAAGCAAAAACACCCGTCACCGTGTTCTTGGTAAACGGCGTTAAATTGCAGGGGTTCATCTCTGGCTTTGATAATTTCTGTGTCCTGTTGCGCCGCGATGGTCATATTCAGCTGGTCTATAAGCATGCCATTTCCACCGTAATGCCGGCCCAGCCCGTGCAATTGTATGATGCATCAGAGGAAGAAGAGTAGGCGTGGGCGGATTGGATAACGAACCGGGTTTTGACACTTCTGTTGGAAAAAGTTCCGGCCGGGCCTTAATCGTCCACCCGCAGTTAAAATCCTCCGCAGCTGATAGCGGCCGCCTACCCCAGGGTCAACTTGACGAGGCTACGGGTCTGGCGATTGCGATCGACCTTGATGTGGTCATCGCTGAAGTAATTGTCGTCAACAAACCCCGACCAGCGACTTTATTTGGCACCGGCAAGGTCAAGGAAATTGCCACCCTAATTGCGGCGGAGGAGATTGAAGTCGCCGTAATGGATACGGCGCTGACGCCGATCCAGCAGCGCAATCTGGAACGGGCCTGGAAGTGCAAAGTCATTGACCGCACGGGCCTCATTCTCGAAATTTTTGCTGATCGCGCACGCACCAAAGAAGGCCGGTTGCAAGTGGAATTGGCGCAATTGACCTATCAGCGCAGCCGTCTGGTCCGGTCCTGGACTCATTTGGAGAGGCAACGGGGCGGTGTAGGTACGGTCGGCGGCCCTGGTGAGACGCAAATTGAGTCGGATCGGCGGCAAATCGATGATCGTGTGGTCAGCCTGCGCAAGCAATTGGAAAGCGTCGTTAGGACCCGGGAATTGCATCGCAAAACCCGTCGGGAAGTACCCTATCCCGTGGTTGCCCTGGTTGGGTATACCAATGCCGGCAAATCGACATTGTTCAATCGCCTCACGGGCGCCGAAGTGATCGCAGAAGACCAATTGTTCGCCACCTTGGACCCAACCATGCGGGCTGTGGAGGTGCCGGGACGCGGCGGGCGTATCATTCTCTCAGACACTGTTGGATTTATTTCCGCCCTGCCGACCCAATTGGTCGCGGCCTTTCGTGCGACGTTGGAGGAAGTGTTGGGCGCCGACATCATTATTCATGTGCGTGATGCGGTCCATCCCGATACAGAGGCGCAAAAGCACGACGTCCTTTCCGTGCTTACCAATCTAGGTGTGCCAGACGAAAAACGCGATGGTATGGTTGAGGTTTTTAATAAGATCGACCTCGCAGGTTTTGATAACCGCCAACGCATAACCAATCTAGTGGAACGCACACCCCTATCGGCTGCGGTCTCCGCCATCAGCGGGGAGGGGGTGGATGATCTATTGATCCTGATCGGCCAGCAAGCGGGCCGCCATGACCACCCCGTCCGCCTGTCTTTGCCCCACACGGACGGCGCCACTCTGGCCTGGCTTTACCAGGTGGGGGAAATCATCGAACGCCGGGACGACGAAAACAACGCCTGGCTGGTGGTCAAGTTGGATGCCGCCAACATCGGGCGGCTTGAAAAACGTTTGGGCCGCTCCATTGCCGTTTCAGACGAGAGTGGGGCGGATCACGACGATCACGGGGACCATAGCGTCAAATCTGATGAACAACGTTCTATTTATAACCCTCTTAATTGATGGCCATATTATAGAGCGTTTTATCGGGCGACTTATAGGGCGTCGTCGTCCGTTTCCCCGGTGCGAATGCGCATGGCCTGATTGAGATCGAGGACGAAGATTTTACCGTCGCCGATCTGATCATTATTGGCGGCGGCACGGATTGCCTCCACCACCCGCTCCGATAAATCATCAGGTATGGCGATTTCCATCTTCAACTTCGGGACAAAATTGACCTGATATTCCGCGCCGCGATAGATCTCTGTATGACCACCCTGGCGGCCATAGCCACGGACTTCCGATACGGTCAGGCCGTGGACACCAATGTCGGTGAGGGCATCACGGACCTGGTCCAGGCGATGGGGCTTAATTATGGCAACAATCATCTTCATGGCTTCAGCCTCTCTCGATTAATTTTATAGGTCATAACCACGCTCTCCATGGGAAACCAGATCGAGACCTTCTATTTCGTCGTCTTCCCCAACACGCAGGCCAACCATGGCGCTGACAATCTTGATGATGATGTAACTGACTACCACAGACCAAACCAAAACGGCGACAACGCCAATGACCTGTACGCCGAATTGAGAGCCCATGGTGGTACCCTCCGCCAGGCCCATGCCACCCAAAGACGCTGCTGCGAAAAATGCCGTCAACAATGTGCCCAAGGCGCCGCCGACACCATGCACGGCGAAAACATCCAAACTGTCGTCGATTTGTATTTTCTGCTTCACCCATTCGACGCAGAAATGGCAAACCACGCCGGCCGATAAGCCGATGAAAAATGCACCGGTCGGGCCGACAAAGCCCGATGCAGGTGTTATCGTTGCCAGGCCGGCGACCATGCCGGTGACAATACCCACCAATGAGGCTTTACCGAACCGCCGCCATTCCAAAAATGCCCAGGTCATCGAGGCCGTGGCGGCTGAAATATGGGTTACCAACATGGCCATGCTGGCGCTGCCGTCTGCCGCGAGGGCGCTGCCCGCATTAAAGCCGAACCAACCAACCCACAACATAGAGGCACCGATCATGGTCATGCCCGGATTATGAGGCGGGCGCAGATCCTTGGGGAAGCCGCGGCGGCTGCCCAGAACCTTTGCCAGCAAAAGGGCGGAGGAACCAGCGGTGACATGGACGACAATACCGCCGGCGAAATCCATCACACCCATGTCAGCCAACCAGCCGCCACCCCAGACCCAATGGCACACAGGCGCGTAGACGAAAATCAGCCACAGGCCGGAAAACAACATAACAGCGGAAAATTTGATCCGTTCCACATAGGCCCCGACGATCAGAGCCGGGGTAATGATTGCAAAAGTCATCTGAAACATCACAAACAGGGTTTCGGGTATACTGCCCGACAGGCTGTCGGGTCCAATGCCAGCTAGGAACCATTTCTCAGATCCGCCAATCCAGGCCTGGGCGCTACCGCCGTCGCCAAAGGCCAAGGCATAGACGCAGACAAACCATAAGACGGATGCCAGGCAGGCGATGGCAAAACAATGCATCAAGACCGACAGCACATTATTGGAACGCACCAGACCGCCATAGAACAAGGCCAGGCCCGGCAATGTCATGAATAACACCAGGGCGGTTGCTGTCAGGATCCAGGCGGTATCACCAGCGCTAATTGCCGCATCTGCCGCTGACGCGGGATACGTCCAGAGTAATGGCGCTAAAATCCCCACCAGAACCAATGGAGCCTTTGCAATTAAAGCCCGTAAGGCACCACTATCTCGTTTGATCAATTTGATCATTTCGTTTCCCCGAACCGCTGTTACTGGAATGCCAATCGAATTTTATTCACTATAAGACAGTGACATGCATTTGGCTAAATAATAGACCTGCGACGATTTTTTCGGCGGACTTAAAATAGAGCAGGTTGTCACGTCATCGTCTGAAAACCGCGCTTTAAAAATGTCGTCTGAAGGACGCATGGACGGTGAGGTAAGCCGGGTCTTCAGTATTGGGGAACGTTTCAAGACTTCACTGCGGGTCAATGTCCCATTTTTATCCCTGAACGGGGCGGCATTTGCGATCGACCCGAAAGTGAAATTGAGTACGGCAAGCGATCTGGCGCACTATATCAGCGGCATATTGAGTGGCGTATTATATAGCGAGAAACTAACCGAAGGGCATCCCCGTATTTACGGAGACACATTGTCGCAACTCATTCGCCAGATGGTCGCAGGGCGTTCGGATTTAATGGTGGTGACGGGAATTTCGGGGCGGTTGGAGGTTGAAAATCATTTTCCCGACGCTGGCATTAGGTTGGTGCATGAGGCGTTGGTTCGTATCCTTGTGTACCATTACCTGAACAAAAAAAATCGTCATGTCATCCCGTTGATAACGCCTGTTCTTGCACAGATGCATCAAAGCGGCGAAATAATGCGAATGAAGGCTTCGTTTATTCGCGAGCGGGTACATTGAAGCCGGTTCAGGCCATGGGGCCGGATTTTAGACGGCAGTCTCCCCGAAGAGGGAGACTCAAAAAATGTGGGTGATAGCAATTCCTGCATTCGCCCGGACAACACCGGCGAGAAGGACAATGGCCGTTAAGGCAAGTGCGCCCAGAATTTTTTGCGTTTGCATAATTGGTGACCCTCAATTTTTTGTTCAGCGTGTGGACCTTCACGACGCAAGACTCATGCCAATGACGCGGACACCATATATCAAGGGGTTAGGGTGTGGGGGTCGGCTATAAGCCCTCGAAATTCTTCATTTGGGCCTCTGAGTGTCCCATTTGGGGAATGTCTGATCAGGGGGAAACCGATAATTCAACCTTTGCTGCAGCGGTATCAAGGCTGATGTATTGACAGTCTAATACAGCCTCCCTATATACTTGGCACTCACATAGTTAGAGTGCTAACAATTCCCAAGAAGCCCTGGTAAACTGGGGTTTTATAGAAAATAATTGGAGGTATCTGATGCAGATCAGACCATTGCATGACCGCGTGCTTGTCCGTCGACTGGGCAGTGAAGAAAAAACTGCGGGCGGCATCATCATTCCCGACACGGCGCAGGAAAAGCCTATGGAGGGAGAAATCCTGGCAGCAGGCGACGGTTCCCGCGGCGAGAATGGCGCAATTCAGCCCCTGGATGTCAAAGCAGGCGACCGGGTTCTGTTCGGCAAATGGGCCGGCACGGAAGTGACCCTTGATGGTGAAGAACTGATCATCATGAAAGAGTCCGACATCATGGGCGTGATTGGATAATCAGCCGACAATCCGGATTAACCCGGATTTCCGCAGATTTATTCGCAAATACTATTGAATAAAGGAGCCCCAACAAATGGCGGCAAAAGAAGTACGTTTTGATACAGACGCCCGCGCGCGCATGCTGCGCGGCGTCGACACTCTCGCCGATGCGGTGAAAGTGACCCTCGGCCCGAAGGGCCGGAATGTTGTGCTGGATAAATCTTTTGGCGCACCCCGTATCACCAAAGACGGTGTCACGGTTGCCAAAGAGATTGAGTTGAGCGACAAGTTCGAGAACATGGGCGCCCAGATGGTCCGTGAAGTCGCATCCAAAACCAACGACGTTGCCGGTGACGGCACCACCACCGCGACCGTTTTGGCCCAGGCCATCGTGCGCGAGGGTTGCAAGTCCGTTGCTGCCGGCATGAACCCAATGGATCTGCGCCGCGGCATCGACCTTGGCGTGGCAGCGGTTGTCGCCCACCTGGCGAAACAGTCCAAGCCCATCTCCACCGAAAGCGAAGTGCGCCAGGTTGGCACCATTTCCGCTAATGGCGAGAGCGACATTGGCGACATGATTGCCAAAGCCATGCAAAAAGTCGGCAAAGAAGGCGTTATCACGGTTGAAGAGGCCAAGGGCCTGGAGACTGAGCTGGACGTCGTCGAAGGCATGCAGTTCGATCGCGGCTATCTGTCCCCGTATTTCATCACGAATGCGGAAAAGATGACCACGGAACTGGAAGATCCCTACATCTTGCTTCACGAGTCAAAGCTGTCTTCCCTGCAATCCATGTTGCCGGTGTTGGAGACTGTTGCCCAATCCGGTCGTCCCCTGATGATCATTGCCGAGGATATCGAGGGCGAAGCCCTGGCTACCCTGGTTGTGAACAAACTGCGTGGCGGCCTTAAGGTTGCAGCCGTTAAAGCCCCTGGCTTTGGCGATCGTCGGAAAGCCATGTTGGAAGACATCGCCATTCTGACCGGTGGTCAGGTGATTTCTGAGGATCTGGGCATCAAGCTGGAAAGCGTGACGCTGGAAATGTTGGGCCGCGCCAAGCGGATTTCCATCACCAAGGAAGAAACCACAATCGTCGACGGCAACGGCAAAAAGGCCGATGTTGAAGGCCGTTGCAGCCAAATCCGGGCCCAGGTTGAAGAAACCTCGTCCGAGTATGACCGTGAGAAGCTGCAAGAGCGTCTGGCCAAACTGGCCGGCGGTGTTGCCGTGATCAAGGTTGGCGGTGCCACCGAAGTTGAGGTGAAAGAGCGTAAAGACCGCGTCGATGACGCCCTGAACGCCACCCGCGCTGCGGTCGAAGAAGGTGTTGTCATGGGCGGCGGTTGTGCCCTGTTGCGTTCGGTCGCGGCCTTGAAAAAGGTCAAAACCGCAAATGACGACCAGAATGTGGGCGTCGATATCGTTCGCCGCTCTCTGCAGGCTCCGTTGCGTCAGATTGTTGAGAACGCGGGCGTCGATGGCGCCGTGGTCGCCGGCAAACTGATGGAAAGCAAAGACGACAACCTGGGCTTTGATGCTCAGGAAGAGAAGTATGTGGACATGTTCAAGGCCGGTATCGTTGATCCGACCAAAGTCGTGCGTGCAGCACTTCAGGATGCAGCCTCCGTGGCTGGTCTGCTGATCACCACCGAAGTCATGGTAGCTGACGCTGCCGACGATGACGCCGGTGGCATGCCTGGCATGCCCGACATGGGCGGCATGATGTAAAAACCTGTTTTAAAACAGGCTCTTATGCTGAAGAAGGGGTCGCCATTTGGCGGCCCCTTTTTTGACCCAAATGGGCGAAATGTGTTTGCATCATTACATACAATCGGGTATAGTTAATACAATATTAATTATCCAAGGGGCTGACCCAGATAACGCCGATGAGGTGTTATTATGGACCGCATGCGAAA
>JAPKBD010000046.1 GCA_028824965.1 Alphaproteobacteria bacterium
CGCCCAGGTACTTTTTTTCCTCGGCGGCGGTGGGCCATCCAGGGGCGGGATGCGCACCATCTGTCCCGGGTTCAGGCGATAGTTTGCCTTCACCTTGTCACCATCGACGCGGACCTGGCCCTTGCGCAACATCTTTTCCAGCCGGCCATGGCTTAGATTTGGATAGTGACGTTTGAACCAACGGTCCAAGCGCACCTCCCCCTCATCCTCACCAACCGGCACCATTTGAACTTCGCTCATGCCAAAATCCCCCGAAACACTAACCGGAATAATAACAGGCCGGCAAACAGCCCGCACAAAGACAACAACAGATTACCGCCGATATAAGCGAACGCCGCGCCTAACTGGCCGCGCTCCAACAACAACACGGCATCCAGTGAAAAGGCGGAAAAGGTCGTGAAACCACCCAACACACCAACCACCAAAAAGCCCCGCATTTCCTGGGTCGCAGACCAACGCAGGGCCAGATATTCCACCAACACGCCCAGGATAAACGATCCCAGCACATTTACCGTCAAAGTGCCCCAGGGAAAACCACTGCCCGTCCAGCGCATCACCTGACCTGAAACCAAATGCCGGCCCATGGCACCCAGGGCCCCACCGCAGGCCACCGCCAATAACATATTCATTCCGCAGGCTCCTTCTGACCAGATCCGGGCCCAGATCCGCGCTCTGACCCGCGTAATTTGTCCCAATAGGCCATACGCTTGCCGATCTCCCGCTCAAAGCCACGCTCCGCCGGTTGGTAAAAACTTTGCCGGGATATTTGTTCGGGGAAATAGTCCTGGCCGGAAAATCCTTCTTCGGTGCCATGGTCATAGACATAACCGTCGCCATAGCCAAGATCTTTCATCAGGGCTGTGGGCGCATTCAAAATATGTTTTGGCGGCATCAGGGACCCGGTCTCCCGCGCGGCCTTGCTGGCCTTGCTCAACGCCTGGTACGCCGCATTTGATTTTGGCGCGGTGGCCAGATAAATCACCGCCTGGGCGATGGCCAGTTCACCTTCCGGGCTACCCAGAAAATCATAGGCTTCCTTGGCGGCATTGGCCTGCACCAGGGCCTGGGGATCGGCCAGGCCAATATCCTCCACCGCGAACCGCACCAGACGGCGGGTGATGTAAAGCGGTTGCTCCCCCGCCGTTAACATGCGCGCGAGCCAGTACAGGGACGCATCTACATCTGATCCCCGCAGGGATTTATGCAGGGCGCTGATCAAATTGTAATGGCCTTCCTGGGCTTTGTCATAGACCGGGGCGCGGCGCTGTAAGGTCTGGCTTAATGCGGCTACGTCCAGGGGCGGGACATCGCCCAGGGCCAACAGCTCCTCCGCCAGGTTCAAGGCAAAGCGGCCATCACCATCCGCCATGGCGCGAAGGGTTAGGCGCGCGTCGGACTCCAACGGCAGGGGATGTCCGGACGCCGCCTCGGCCCGGCAAAGCAGTTCTTCCAACGCCTCGTCATCCAGGCGGTTCAACACCAGGACCTGACAGCGTGACAACAGGGCGGCGTTTAGTTCGAACGAGGGGTTCTCCGTGGTCGCGCCCACCAGAACGATGGTGCCGTCTTCCACAAAAGGCAAGAAACCATCTTGTTGGGCGCGGTTGAAGCGATGAATTTCATCAACGAATAACAGCGTGCCCTGGCCGCCCATACGTCGCTCTCCCGCTGCGGCAAAAGCCTTGCGTAGATCGGCCACGCCAGAGAACACGGCGGATAATTGTTCGAAATGCAGACCCACATTGGCAGCAAGCAATCGGGCAATGGTTGTCTTGCCACTGCCGGGCGGGCCCCATAGGACGAGGGATGCCAGACGCCCCCCCTCCAACATGCGGCGCAGCGCGCCGTCCTGGGCCAGCAAATGATCCTGACCGATCACCTGGTCCAACTGATCAGGCCGCAAGCGTTCCGCCAGGGGGCGTAAGGGTCCCTGATCCAGTCCGGCGGCTTCAAACAGGTTGCTCATGATCTCTCGCTCATCGGTCTAGAGCAATTTTCAATTAAATGGAGTCGCTCTGGCGACCCAAGTGATTGGTTCAATTGCTCTTCCTATTTAGGGTCTGAATATGTTTAAAGAAAACATACTCTAGGGCCTACTGGCCAATCCGAAAGGTGCGGGTCTTGCCCCCACGCTGCATAGTGACGTGCCAAGTTTCCCCGGCGGATTTCAAAGCTGCGACAAGGTTTTCTACCAATTTGATCTTATCATCATTAATCTGCAGGATCAGATCACCTTTGCGAAAACGAAACCGTCGTGCGGGACTACCGCGTTCGACCTTAAGAATGATGACCCCGCTGGCCAGGGTATCCAGGCCTAATTCCTCTCCCAGCGCAGGCGACAAATTTGCCACCGTAGCCCCCGACAGAGGCTGGCGACCCTTCAAAATCGTGATGTCACGGGCCGGTGTCTCTGGTGCGGAAACAAGGGCCAATTTGACCCTTCTGGATTTGCCGTTCCGCCAGATTTTGACTTTAGCGGATTTGCCGATCCTTCGCGTCCCAAGGCGAAAATTCAATGCCTTGGGGGAGGCAACGTCATGGCCATCAAGGGCCAGAATAACATCACCCACTGCCATCCCGGCACGATCCGCGGGACCACCATGATACATGGCCCGTACCATGACACCGCGTGGGCGATCCATGTTCAATGAAGCGGCAAGATCAGACGTTACTGTTTGTGTTACGGCACCCAGCCACGGCCGTTGAACATGGCTTTGACCGGACTTGGCAGAGGACAGAACCGCCTGCACCATGGCCGACGGAACAGCAAAACCGATACCGTGGGATCCCCCGGTCTTGGAATAAATCGCCGTATTGATGCCCACCAAACGGCCGTCCATGGTGATCAGCGCTCCGCCCGAATTGCCGGGGTTGATCGCGGCATCGGTTTGAATGAAGAACTGAAAATCAGAGACACCTATGCCGGTTCGTGCCAGGGCGGATACAATGCCAGACGTCACTGTCTGTCCGACATTGAAGGGGTTCCCGATGGCCAGGACCAGATCCCCCACTTCCAAAGTATCCGAGTCCCGTAATTGCAGATACGGTAGCGCCTCACCATCCGCCTTGATCCTTAGAACGGCCAGGTCTGTGCTTTCATCGTCAAGGACCAATTCCGCCTCAAACTCCCGCCGATCTGAAAGGGCGACGGTGATTTCATCCGCCCCCGCGATGACGTGATGATTGGTGACGATCAAACCACCAGGGGTCAGCAATACGCCGGAGCCCAGGGAGTTTTGTTGTTTCCGCCGGGTACGGCCACCGCCATTACCGCCAAACTGATTGCCAAAAAAGCGGCGGAAAAACGGATCATCAAATAACGGCGACCGGACCACTTGCTGTACGACGCGGCGGGTATAGATATTGACCACAGCCGGTGCCGCCTGTTTGACCAAAGGCGCAAAAGAAAGCTGTATTTGCATCTGGCTGGCGGGCACCTTCTTCTTGGCCAGCGCCATGGGTGCAGACACCACAAAAAACCCGCTAACCAGACCGGCAATCAGGGTCGAAACAAATACAGGTGTAAACTTGATCACGCTACAAATTCCCTTCCCACACGGGCGCCCTCAAAAAACCCTGATTGGCTAACTGTCCGCCCCACAAATAATTGGGGCAGCCCAAAGGCTGCCCCAGTTAGATCGCTTTTCGCGGTTCGGAATTGCGCCATAATTAGGCGGCAACATCCTCGTCTTCATCTTCCATTCCGGTTGGACCCGAATCCAAACCCTTGGCATCTACATCCCGGTCTACAAATTCGATATAGGCCATGGGCGCACAATCGCCATAACGGAAGTTGGCCCGGATGATCCGGATATAGCCACCCTTACGATCCGCATAACGGGTTGCCAGCACATCAAACAGCTTGGTCACCATGGCGCGATCTGGAATGCGCGCAAAGGCCAAACGACGGGCATGAAGATCGCCGCGCTTGCCCAATGTGATCAATTTCTCCACGATGGGGCGCAGTTCCTTTGCCTTTGGCAGAGTGGTGTTGATCTGCTCATGCTTGATCAACGCCGCCGCCATATTGGCGAACATCGCCTTACGATGGGAACTATCGCGATTTAGTTTGCGTCCACGTATGCGATGCCGCATATCCTTAACTCCTTTTACCAGTCCACCGAGTTAGATCTCAATCGACTAGAAATTCCTATCAGTAAACTGATTTAGAAATCAGTTTCCATCTGTTTGGCCAGATCGTCAATATTTTCGGGCGGCCATTCAGAAACTTCCATACCAAGATGCAAGCCCATTTGGGTCAACACTTCCTTGATCTCGTTCAAAGATTTGCGGCCAAAGTTCGGCGTGCGCAACATCTCGGACTCGGTCTTTTGGACAAGATCGCCGATATAGATAATGTTGTCGTTCTTGAGGCAATTGGCCGAACGAACAGACAGTTCCAATTCGTCGACCTTGCGCAGCAGGTTCCGGTTGATGCGTGGTTGTTCCGGCTCCAGGTGCACGGGCTCTTCCCGGGGCTCCTCGAAGTTAATGAACAACTGCAGCTGGTCCTGCAGGATCCGGGCGGCAAATGCGATGGCGTCTTCCGGCGTCACCGTACCGTCCGTTTCCATATCCATGGTCAGCTTATCGTAATCAAGGATCTGTCCCTCGCGGGAGTTCTCAACACGATAGGCGACTTGGCGGACTGGCGAAAAGACGCTGTCGACCGGGATCAAACCAATGGGGCTGTCTTCAACCCGGTTATGCTCCGCTGCCCGATAGCCCTTGCCGGATTCAACCGTCAATTCCATGGACAATTTGGCACCCTGATCCAGATGACAAATAATCAGATCCTGGTTCATCACCTCAATATCGGGGCCCATTTCCAAATCGGCCCCCGTGACCGGACCCGGTCTTTCGATATTCAGGGTCATCCGGCGCGGACCTTCGGTGTGCAACCGAACGGCCAGTGCCTTAATGTTCAGGACAATGTCCGTCACATCTTCGCGAACACCTGGAATGGATGAGAATTCATGTAGAACCCCATCGATCTGCAAAGATGTTACCGCAGCACCGTGTAATGACGACAACAAAATGCGCCGCAGTGAATTACCCAGGGTCAGCCCAAAGCCACGCTCCAAAGGCTCGGCCACCAACGTGGCTTTACGATCGGGATCGTCCTTGGCCTCAATGCTTAACTTATTGGGCTTAATCAGTTCTTGCCAGTTTTTCTGGATCACGTCGTTTCCTCGCTCACCAACCGCTGCACCCGGGAAATCCGGGTAAATTCTGTTTACCTAAAAAGCTGCTTCCAAGCGGAAATCAGCCGAGAAGGATCAGACCCGCCGCCGTTTGGGTGGCCGACAACCATTATGGGGTATCGGCGTTACGTCTTTGATGAAAGTAATGGTGAAACCCACCGCCTGTAATGCCCGAAGCGCAGATTCACGCCCAGAGCCAGGACCCTTTACGAATACTTCAAGGGATTTCATGCCATGTTCCTGTGCTTTCCGGCCGGCGTCTTCCGCTGCCATCTGCGCCGCATAAGGCGTAGATTTCCGGGAGCCCTTAAAGCCTTGAGCACCGGCGGATGACCAGGCAATTGCATTGCCCTGCACATCCGAAATGGTAATCATGGTGTTATTGAACGTTGCATTAACATGTGCGACGCCCGAAATAATATTTTTCTTTTCGCGTTTACGGACGCGTGCCGGTTCTTTTGCCATGTGGCTAACCTACGCCTTTTTTCTGCCGGCGATGGGCCGGGCCGGACCTTTGCGCGTACGCGCATTGGTGTGTGTACGCTGACCACGAAGGGGCAGGCCTTTACGATGACGAATACCGCGATAGCAACCAAGATCCATCAGACGCTTGATGTTCATCGCCACTTCCCGCCGCAAATCACCTTCAACCATATGATCCTGGTCGATGACTTCACGAATTTGCATGACCTCCGCGTCTGTCAATTCCGCAACCCGTCTTTCGAAGGGAATGCCAATTTGCACACAGATATCCTTGGCCTTGGTTCGGCCAATACCATGGATGTACGTCAATGAAATCTCGACCCGTTTATTGGTCGGAATATTTATGCCAGCTATCCGCGCCACGCAGTTTCTCCTCGAATTCGGCCCGTTTTTCGCATTTCACGGGCCGTCAAAACATATTTAAACCGGCCCGCCAATTTGGTCGTAAAACCAAGCCAACGGAACCGTACTATACTTACTCGTCATGCCGATCTCTTCAAAGACGAACCACAACACAAAAGGTCTAGGTTCGGGACCTGCCCACGGGAGCGCTCACAATGAATGTGGAACCCGCGATCTAATGCCTTTTTGCCGCTAAGTCAATGCTTTAACCAGCCCCCAACAGGGTTCGCATCGCCTTTGTCACTTCGTCAATATCTGCCATGCCATCAACCGTCTGCAAATTGCCTTTTTCCCGGTAAAATGGGAGCAACGGCGCCGTTTGTTCATGATAGGCCTGTAACCGCGCCCCGACTGTTTCGGCATTGTCATCGGCCCGTCGGGTGAACTCACTACGACCACAATTGTCACAGATCCCATCCACTTTCGGCTTCAGGTTCTCATCGTGATAGCCCGCGCCGCAATTGCCACAGGTGTAACGGCCGGTAACCCGATCGATCAACAAGCCATCGTCGACCTGCATTTCAATAACCGAGTCCAGGCTCAAATTCTTCCTCGCCAGCATCCCCTCCAGCGCCTCGGCCTGGGCTAAAGTGCGCGGGAAACCATCCAAGATAAAGCCGTTCTTACAATCGTCCTCATCGACCCGGTCAGAAATAATGCCGACGACGATATCATCAGAGACAAGTTCCCCCGCCTCCATCACTGCCTTGGCCCGCAAACCGACTTCGGTGCCGGCGGCAACAGCCGCACGCAGCATGTCGCCGGTGGAGAGCTGGACAATGTCATAGGCGGCCATCAGGCGTTGCGCCTGGGTGCCTTTACCGGCGCCGGGGGGACCGAGCAATATCAGTCTCATTTGTTACGGCCCCGAAGCTTGGATTTCTTGATCAGACCCTCATACTGATGGGCCAGCAAATGCGATTGGATCTGAGATACCGTATCCATCGTCACACTGACGACAATCAACAAAGACGTTCCGCCAAAGTAAAACGGCACAGCATATTGAGACATCAACAATTCCGGCAACAGACAGACAAGGGCCAAATAACCGGCACCAACAACGGTCAGTCGGGTCAAAACATAATCAAGATATTCCGCCGTACGCTTACCTGGCCGAATACCTGGGATAAAGCCGCCGTATTTTTTCAAATTATCGGCCGTATCAGCCGGATTGAAAACAATCGCCGTATAAAAGAAGCAGAAGAACACAATACCGCCGATATAGAGCGCAAGATAGAGCGGCTGTCCACGTCCCAACAATGAGGTCATGGTGGTCAGCCATTCCGGCCCGCCCTGGGCCGAGAAGGAGGCGACGGTCACCGGCAACAGCAACAGGGACGAGGCAAAGATTGGCGGGATCACACCGGCTGTGTTCAGCTTTAGCGGCATGTGGGTGTTTTCACCACCAAACATACGCTGGCCGACCTGACGTTTCGGGTATTGCACGATGATGCGGCGCTGGGCCCGCTCGATGAAAACGATGAAGGTAATGGTCGCGATCACCAGAATAATCAGGAACAAGATGAACAGGGTGTTCAAGGCACCCGTGCGGCCCAGTTCCAGGGTCGAGGCGATGGCGGAGGGCAACTGCGCCACGATACCGGCAAAGATAATCAACGAGATGCCGTTGCCGACGCCGCGGGCTGTAATCTGCTCACCCAGCCACATCAGGAAAATCGTACCGCCAACAAGAGTAATAACCGTACTGGCCTTAAAGAACATGCCACCTGCGATCACCACGCTTTGGCCACCGCCTGCAGTCATTCCTTCCAGACCGGCTGCGATGCCATAGGCCTGCAGCGCGGTCAGTATCACCGTGCCGTAGCGGGTATATTGATTGATCTTCTTGCGGCCTTGTTCGCCTTCTTTCTTTAAGGCTTCCAGATGCGGCGACACTGTCGTCAGCAACTGCATAATAATAGAGGCCGAAATATAGGGCATGATGTTGAGGGCAAAGATCGTCATGCGCCCCAACGCGCCGCCCGAAAAGACATCGAACATCCCAAGTATGCCACCACGTTGTTGGTCGAAAATATCGGCCAACGCGGCTGGGTCAATGCCCGGGATTGGAATATAGGTGCCGATACGGTAAACGATCAGGGCACCCAGGGTGAACCATAGACGCTTCTTCAGCTCCGTCGCCTTTGAAAAAGCGCCGAAGTTTATGTTAGCCGCTAATTGTTCCGCTGCGGATGCCATATTGTTCGTCCCTACAACGCCCTCGCCTTACGTTACGAAGCCGCCTGTTCAAAATCAGCCGTACGTATCGGCTACTAGTCGGCCTCTTCTGCGCCAGCCTCAGCATCAGCCTCAGTGGCCCTGGCCACCGCCATAGTGACCTTGCCGCCCGCAGCTTCCACCGCTGTAACCGCCGCCGCAGAGGCACCAGCCACCGTGATGTCAATTTTTGCCTTCAATTCGCCTTGCGCCAGCAACCGCACGCCATCACGCGCCCGGCGGACAACACCGGACGTGAGTAACTCAGCCTCGCCAATAGGCTTAGCCGCATCCAACTTTCCAGCGTCAATGGCGGTTTGTAGCCGGCCAAGATTGATCACCTGATAGTTTTTGGCGAAAATATTGTTGAAACCGCGCTTGGGCAGACGCCGATACAAAGGCATCTGACCACCCTCAAAACCCTTGATCGCTACACCGGAGCGAGATTTCTGCCCCTTGTGACCACGACCGGCGGTCTTGCCTTTACCAGAACCTATACCACGGCCCAGGCGCTTTGATTTATGCCGGGCGCCGGCATTATCGCGTAATTCGTTCAGTTTCATGACTTACTCCGCCGCTTCTTCTACGCGGACAAGATGATGCACTTTTGTGATCATACCACGCACGGAAGGGGTATCTTCCAATTCGCGGGTCCGGTGCATCTTGTTCAGGCCCAAACCAATCAGGGTCTGGCGCTGCCATTTAGGACGACCGATCGGACTTCCGATCTGGGTCACCGTCAGGGTTTTTTTAGCTTTCGCCATGGTTCTTATCCGGTTCAATTTTCCTGGCCACCAAATGCATGGCCAATAATCTCGTCAGCTGTCTCTTATATAGTCAACTTAGCGGGAACTAATAGAGACGAATTACGCGTCCGCCACTTCAGCGGCATCGGCTGCTTCCACAGTGTCCTTATCGACACCACGATCACGTGAACGCCGACCGATGATTTCGGCCACTTTCTTGCCACGCTTGGCAGCGATCGTACGCGGGGAAACCTGGTTCTTCAAAGCCTCAAACGTGGCGCGAACCATGTTATAGGGGTTCGAGGAACCTTGAGACTTGGTCACCACATCCTGGACGCCAATGCATTCGAAAACAGCACGCATCGGACCACCAGCGATGATACCCGTACCGGGAGGTGCGGCGCGAAGCAAAACCTTGCCGGCGCCGTGGCGACCGGTAATGTCATGATGCAACGTCCGGCCTTCCCGCAAAGGAACGCGGATCATAGCCTTTTTGGCAGTTTCCGTAGCCTTGCGAATAGCCTCAGGCACTTCACGCGCCTTACCATGGCCAAAGCCGACCCGGCCCTTGCCATCACCAACAACGACCAACGCGGCGAAACCAAAACGACGGCCACCTTTGACCACCTTAGCAACCCGGTTGATATGTACCAGCTTGTCGACAAATTCACTGTCGGCGCGGTCCCTGAAATCATTACGTGCCATGCGACCCTAGCCCTTCCTAAAAATTCAAACCGGCTTCACGCGCGGCATCAGCCAACGCCTTAACCCGGCCGTGAAATTGGTATCCGCCACGATCAAACACCACCGCATCTACACCGGCAGTCTTGGCACGTTCCGCAACCAATGCACCAACCTTTGTCGCAGCTTCTTTATCAGCGCCGGTTTTCAGGCTGCTGCGCAGATCTACATCCAAAGACGATGCGGCAGCCAACGTACGGCCTGCGACATCATCAATGATTTGCGCATAGATGTGCTTGGATGAACGAAATACGGAAAGACGCGGCCGGCCCGTAGCCAACTTTGCCAATGCGTGGCGGGTCCGCCGCTGACGGCGTTTGAATAATGTTTTTGTATTAGCCATATTCGCCTACTTCTTCTTGCCTTCTTTGCGGAAGACATATTCACCTACATAACGCACACCTTTGCCCTTGTAGGGCTCCGGCGGACGATAGGATCTGATTACTGCGGCAACCTGCCCGACCTTTTGCTTGTCGATACCACTGATCTTGATCGCCGTGGGACGCTCACACTCAATCTTGATACCGTCCGGGATCGGGAAATCAATGTCATGGCTATGACCCAACTGCAGTTTTAGAATTTTCCCCTGCAGGTTGGCACGATAACCGACGCCTTGAATTTCCAGCTCCTTAACAAAACCCTCTGACACGCCGGTCACAAGGTTTTGCGCCAGAGAGCGCTGCATCCCCCACATGGACCGGGCTGTTTTGCTTTGATCCTTGGGAGTGACAACAATTTTGTTGTCCTCATGGGCAATATCAACCTGATCCACCATGACCATGGACAACTCGCCCAACTTGCCTTTGGCAGAAAGGGTGCGTTTCACGACTTCGACGATGACGCCATCTGGCACAGACACCGGCTTATTTCCAATACGGGACATTCATGAACCTCCCTAGAATACCTGGCAGATGACTTCGCCACCCACGTTCGCTTCACGCGCTTCGGCATCAGACAAAACACCTTGCGGCGTCGTCAGAATTGATATGCCTAGGCCGTTGGCCACACGGGGCAACTGCTTGACCGAGGAGTAAACCCGCCGGCCCGGCGTTGAAATCCGTTTGATTTGCTGGATTACCGGCTCGCCCTCATAATATTTGAGTTCGATTGATAATTCAGCCTTACCTCGTTCAAAATCAGTCCGCGAATATCCGCGAATATAACCTTCACGTTGCAACACTTCCAGAACACGTTCCCGCAATCGGGATGCAGGCGACAGAATACTGCCCTTGCCAGCGCGCTGGCCATTGCGAATACGCGTCAGCATGTCGCCGATTGGATCGGTCATCGACATCGTTACGCCCTCCTTACCAGCTGGACTTTGTCAGGCCCGGAATCTGTCCGAGCGAACCCAGTTCGCGTAATGCGATCCTGGACAATTTGAATTTTCGGTAATAGCCGCGAGACCGACCCGTCAATTCACAACGATTGCGCACACGGTTTGGTGCCGAATTACGCGGCAACTGCGCCAACTTCAGCCGAGCGGAAAACCGCTCTTCCTGGCTTAAGCTTTTGTCCGAAGCAACAGCTTTCAGACGGGTACGCTTACCATTGTACTTGCCCACCAACTTGGCGCGGGCCTTGTTCTTTTCAATGGCGCTTTTCTTGGCCATGCATGGAACCCCTTGGTTTCCCGAGTGATGCGGACATCCTAAAAATGTCCGCAGAAAAAAATCCTTAACTTCGCAGTCGATATCCTACCGAATATCAGCTTTGAAAAGGCATGTTGAAGCCGGCGAGCAAGGCCCGACCCTCGTCGTTATTGGCTGCGGTGGTGCAAATTACCACGTCCATGCCACGAACTTCATCGATCTCGTCATAACTAATTTCAGGGAAGATGAGCTGTTCTGTCAGGCCCATGGCATAATTGCCCCGGCCATCGAAACTTTTTGGCGAAACACCGCGAAAATCCCGAACCCGTGGCAATGCCACAGTAATGAGACGATCGAGGAATTCAAACATGCGGTCCTTACGCAAGGTTACCTTGCAACCGATCTGCATGCCTTCACGCAGCTTAAACACAGCCACAGAACGTTTCGCAGTGGTAATCACAGGTTTCTGGCCAGCGATCTTGACCAGATCCGTATAGGCGGCATCGACCTTTTTGCGGTCGTCTGTCCCGGCACCAACACCCATGTTGATGACGATTTTTTCCAACCGGGGCACCTGCATATCGTTGGCAAAGCTGAAATCTGCTTTCAGCTTTGCATGCAATTCTTCCCGATAGAGCTGCTTCAATCGTGGCATATCAGACATCGATTACTTCCCCCGACCGCTTGGCGAACCGAACTTTGCGGCCATCTTCCAGGATCCGGAAACCAACCCGCGTTGCCGTGCCGTCCTTGGGATCGGCTAATGCTACGTTGGAGATATGGATTTCCGCCTCTTTTTCGATGATGCCGCCTGGCTGTGCCTGGCTGGGCCGCGTGTGCCGTTTGACCATATTGACGCCATCCACGAGGACACGGTCGTCCTCCCGATTGACCCGCAGGATAGAGCCCTTCTTGCCCTTGTCCCGTCCACTGACGACGACAACGTCATCGCCTTTCTTCAATTTGAATTTCTTCGCCATTAGATGACCTCTGGCGCGAGCGAGATGATTTTCATATGATTCTTCGACCGTAACTCGCGCGTTACGGGGCCGAAAATACGTGTGCCGATGGGCTCGTTCTGAGGATTGATCAACACGGCGGCATTGCGGTCAAAGCGGATCGCAGACCCATCCGCGCGATGGATATCCTTTGCAGTGCGTACGACGACGGCGCGGTGAATATCACCTTTTTTAACGCGACCGCGTGGAATGGCCTCTTTGATGGAGACCACGATGACATCGCCGACGGATGCGTACTTACGCTTTGAGCCGCCGAGCACCTTGATGCATTGTACCCGTCGGGCGCCGGAATTATCGGCGACTTCGAGTATGGTTTCTGATTGGATCATGGCTTTTTACCTAAAATACCTTGAAATGCCCTAGGCCGCCGCTTCGGCGGCAAGGACTATCCAACGTTTTTGCTTAGAGATCGGGGCGCATTCTTCAATACGGACCTGATCGCCAACTTTGAACTTGTTCTCCGGGTCGTGAGCGTGGAAACGCTTGGACCGCCGGATCACCTTTTTGTACATCGCGTGGGTAAACCGACGTTCGACACGAACCACGATGGTCTTGTCGCCCTTGTCGCTCACCACGACGCCTTGCATGATACGTTTTGGCATCCTGTTCTCCCCGGCCCTATGCCGACACTTGAGTTTCAGCCTGCATCCGGTTCAATACCGTCTTGATGCGGGCAATATCGCGGCGCACTTGGCGCACACGGGCAGTATTTTCCAGCTGACCACTTGAGCGTTGGAAGCGCAGATTAAACTGTTCCTTCCGCAGGTCGATCAATTGGTCGACCAACTGATCTTTGGTCTTGCCGCGTAATTCTTCGGCTTTCATCAATGCCCCTCCCCAACACGCGCGACGAACTTGGTCGGCATCGGCAGCTTCGAAGCTGCCAAACGGCAAGCTTCACGGGCCACATCGGCAGGCACACCATCGAGCTCAAACATAACCCGGCCCGGTTTAATCCGGCAGATCCAGAATTCGGGCGTACCCTTGCCTTTACCCATGCGCACCTCGGTCGGCTTCTTCGACACTGGCACATCAGGAAAGACACGGATCCACAATTTACCGGCACGTTTCATATGCCGGGTCATGGCACGACGCGCCGCTTCAATCTGGCGCGCGGTGACCCGCGCGGGGCCCTGAGCCTTCAGCCCATAAGCACCGAAATCCAGCTTATTTCCGCCCTTGGCCTTGCCATGGATCCGGCCCTTATGGGCTTTACGGAACTTTGTTCTCTTTGGTTGCAACATAACGTAATCAACCTATCTCTTCGACATTTCGAGCCGGATGGCCCATCTTTAATTAACTCTGGCTGAACCGAATTTGAATTAGGTCCGTGCCGCTTGGTTATCCTGGTTCCGGACATCCTGGGCCGTTGGATCATGATCCATGATCTCGCCCTTGAAGACCCAAACCTTTACACCGCACGTGCCATAAGCCGTGAATGCTGTGGCGGTGCCATAATCGATTTCAGCGCGGAGGGTATGCAGGGGCACCCGGCCCTCGCGATACCATTCGGTCCGGGCAATTTCTGCCCCACCCAAACGACCGCCGCAATTGATCCGAATGCCCAAGGCCCCCAGACGCATAGCCGATTGCACGGCCCGCTTCATGGCCCGGCGAAAGGCGATCCGACGCTCCAACTGATTGCATATATTTTCCGCCACCAGCTTGGCATCAATCTCCGGTTTTCGGATTTCGACGATATTCAAATGCACATCGCTGCCGGTCATCGAAGACAAAGCCTGGCGCAGCTTTTCGATATCAGCGCCCTTTTTGCCAATGACCAAGCCGGGACGAGCTGTATAAATGGTGACCCGGGCCTTTTTCGCAGGACGCTCTATGACGATGCGTGATACGCCGGCCTGATGCAGGCGCTTTTGCAGAAACCGCCGGATGGCGATATCTTCATGCAAGAGCGAACCGTACTCACGCTTGTTGGCGTACCACCTGGAATCCCAGGTCCGGTTAATACCGACCCGCAGGCCGATCGGATTTACTTTTTGACCCATTAGTTGGCCTCCTCACGCTCGCGTACGACGATGCGGATCTCGCTGAATGGTTTCAGGATACGGGCCATACGACCGCGGGCCCGAGGGCGCATACGCTTCATGACCATGTTCTTGCCGACACTGGCTTCAGCCACATACAAGGCATCCACATCCAGGTCATGATTGTTTTCTGCATTCGCAATGGCGGACTGCAAAACCTTTTTTACCGGACCGGCAACCCGCCGCTTGGAAAAGGTCAATTCGGCCAGAGCCGCGTCAACGCTTTTGCCGCGAATAGCTTGCGCCACCAGGTTCAATTTCTGGGCCGAGGTCCGGATATTCCGGCCCTGGGCACCTGCTTCGTTGTCGGCTAAACGCCGTTCTCGTGCTTGCTTGCCCATGGTTCTAACCCCGACGCGCTTTCTTATCAGCCAAATGGCCATAGAAGGTACGGGTTGGCGCAAACTCGCCAAACTTGTGCCCAACCATGTCTTCATTGACCAATACAGGTATGTGCTTATGGCCGTTATGGACGCCAAATGTCAGGCCCACAAACTGCGGCAAAATGGTGGAACGCCGTGACCAAATTTTGATCACATCCTTGCGCCCGGATGCCGCAGCGGTCTCTGCTTTTTTCAGCAGATAGCCATCGACAAAGGGGCCTTTCCAGACTGAACGGGTCATATCTATGCCGCCTCTTATTTCTAGCGCCGCCGGCGCAAAATGTATTTACTGGAGGGCTTCTTCTTGGAACGTGTCCGTTTGCCCTTTGTTGGTTTACCCCAGGGGGTCACCGGATGACGACCACCAGATGTCCGGCCTTCGCCGCCACCGTGGGGATGATCCACCGGGTTCATAGCAACACCACGCACGGACGGGCGTTTGCCCAACCAGCGGTTCCGGCCAGCCTTGGCCAGTTTGATGTTGGAATTATCAGGATTGGAAACCGCACCCACCGTGGCCATGCATTCCGCCCGAACCAGGCGCTGCTCGCCCGAAGTCAGTCGCAGAATGGCGTAACCTTGATCCCGGCCAACCAGCTGAACGTAGGTACCGGCGGAGCGTGCGATCTGGCCGCCCTTACCCTGCTTCATCTCCACGTTATGGATGATCGTGCCAACGGGCATGGATGACAGAGGCATGGCATTGCCCGGCTTCACGTCAACCCGATCACCGGCCACAACCGTATCACCAGCGGCAAGACGTTGGGGGGCCAGAATGTACGACAGGTCGCCATCGGGATACTTGATCAAGGCGATAAAGGCCGAACGGTTGGGATCATATTCCAGACGCTCAACCACAGCCGCCTCAAAACGGTTGCGCTTGAAATCAACCATACGATAGCTGCGTTTGGCACCACCACCGCGACGGCGGGATGTGATCCGACCATGGTTATTACGGCCACCACTTTTGCTCAAACCCTTGGTCAGGGCTTTTACCGGTTTGCCTTTGTGCAACTCTGAACGGTCAACCAGAACCAAGCCGCGGCGGCCCGGTGTCGTTGGCTTATATTGCTTCAACGCCATTCGTCTATACCCCGCCCATGACGTCAATGGAATGGCCGTCTTCGAGTGTAACGATGGCCTTCTTCCAATCCGAGCGACGCCCTTTGACGCCGCGAAAACGCTTGGTCTTGCCCTTAACACGCAGGGTATTGACCGATTTCACTTTGACCGAAAACAACGCCTCCACAGCCTGCTTAATGCGCGGCTTTGTGGAATCCATGGTGACCCGGAAAGTGACTTGCCCGTGCTCCGAACCCATGGTGGCCTTTTCTGTCACCACCGGCCCTAATACGGTTGTATATACTTGTTCGCGGTTCATTTTAGCCGCGCCTCCAATACTTCAACGGCGCTTTTTGTCAGCACCAGGGTATCCCGCCGCAGGATGTCATAAACATTCGCACCGGCGGATGCCATGATCTGCACTTCAGGCAAATTACCTGCTGCACGGACCAAATTCTCATCCAGCTCACCGCCATCAATAATCAGGACATCGCCCCAACCCAAGGCTGCCATTTTGGCGGTCAAGGTTTTGGTCTTTGCCTCATCCAATGCGGCTTGCTCTAAAATTACCAGCTTGCCATCCGCCTGTTTGGCCGACAGCGCATAGCGCAGGCCCTGGGCGCGCACTTTTTTGGTCAACTTGTGCTCGTGACTGTGAACGCGCGGACCGTGAGCCACACCACCACCACGAAACTGCGGTGCCTTGTTGGTAGAATGACGTGCCCGGCCCGTGCCTTTTTGCTTATAGATCTTGGCAGTGGAACCACGGATCGCATTCCGTTCCTTCACCTGATGGTTACCGGAGCGGCGCTTGGCCAGCTGCCAGGTGACAACCCGATGCAGAATATCCCGACGCGGTGTCACGCCAAAGACTTCCTCGGCCAGCTCAACCGAACCGGCTTTTTTGTTGTCGAGAGTTTTAACGTCCGCCTTCATGGCCATTATTCCTTCTCGTCAGTGCTTGGTGCGTCAGCTGCTGTTTCTTCGGCAGCCGCTTCTGGCGCCGCGTCTTCAGTAACCGCATCAGCAGCCGGCACTTCAATCAAACCCGCAGGGATCGGTGCATCTGAATGCAGGGCGCGTTTGACCGCATCCTGAACCATCAACCAACCGCTTTTCGGACCGGGCACAGAACCCTTGACCAACAGCAACCCGGCTTCAACGTCCGCATCAACCACTTCCAGGTTTTGCATGGTGACCCGGCCTGCGCCTAAGTGACCCGCCATCTTCTTACCTTTGAAAACCTTGCCCGGGTCCTGACACTGACCGGTTGAACCAAGGGAACGATGGGAGATGGAGACACCATGCGATGCCCGCAAACCGCCGAAACCCCAGCGCTTCATGGCACCGGCGAAACCTTTACCAATGGAGGTGCCGGCAACATCCACATATTGACCCTTGGCGAAATGCGCCGGGCTCAATTGTGCGCCAACTTCGATCAGAGCATCTTCCGATACCCGGAACTCCGCCACCCGCTGCTTGGGCTCCACCTGCGCCTTGGCAAAGTGGCCCCGCATGGCCTGGCCAACACGCTTGACCTTGGCCTTGCCCGCGCCCAATTGCACGGCTGTGTATCCGTCGCTGTCGAGGGTGCGCTGGGCAACTACCTGGCACTGGTCAATGTGTAATACAGTGACCGGCACGTGGCTGCCATCCTCATGAAAAACCCGGGTCATGCCGAGTTTCTGCGCTATCAAACCGGAACGCCTCATTGCCAAATCCTAAAGTTTAATTTCCACGTCCACACCGGCAGCCAGGTCGAGCTTCATCAAAGCATCGACTGTCTGTGGTGTCGGATCGATGATATCCAGCAACCGTTTATGGGTGCGGATTTCAAATTGTTCGCGCGACTTCTTATTTACGTGAGGCGAGCGCAGAACGGTGAACTTCTCAATACGCGTGGGCAGGGGAATGGGTCCACGCACCCGGGCACCGGTTCGTTTTGCCGTATTGGCAATTTCCGATGTTGCCTGATCAAGCACGCGATGCTCGAACGCTTTCAGGCGAATGCGGATATTTTGGCTTTCCATGTGTTTTTTCCTGGCTTAGCGTTTTTAAGGGTTAAAGCGCCGACTATTCGTCAATCGATGCGACGACACCGGCACCAACCGTACGGCCACCTTCGCGGATCGCGAAGCGCAGGCCCTCGTCCATGGCGATCGGGGCAATCAGCTCAACCGACATCTCAATGTTGTCGCCCGGCATCACCATCTCCGTGCCCTCGGGCAGGCTGACCACACCGGTTACATCCGTCGTCCGGAAGTAAAACTGCGGCCGATAGTTGGTGAAGAACGGCGTATGACGGCCACCCTCGTCCTTGGTCAGAATGTAGGCAGATGCCTGGAACTTCGTATGCGGCGTGATCGAGCCCGTGTGCGCCAGAACCTGGCCGCGCTCAACATCCTCTCGGTTAACACCGCGCAACAGGCAACCAACGTTGTCGCCCGCTTCGCCCTGATCCAGCAACTTGCGGAACATCTCAACGCCTGTAACAGTGGTCTTCGTAGTATCCTTGATCCCGACGATCTCGATCTCTTCGCCGACCTTCACAATACCGCGCTCAATCCGGCCCGTGACAACCGTGCCCCGGCCAGAGATTGAGAACACATCCTCAATCGGCATCAGGAAAGGCATATCTTTCGGGCGATCAGGCTGGGGAATGGCTTCATCAACCGCCTTCATCAACTCCTTGATCGAATTCTTGCCCAGGGTCTCGTCGCCCTCTTCCAGCGCCACCAAAGCGGAACCGCGAATGACGGGAATATCATCACCAGGGAAATCGTAGGAGGAGAGAAGCTCACGCACTTCCATCTCAACCAGCTCTAAAATCTCTTCGTCGTCGACCTGGTCACATTTGTTCATGTAGACAACCAGTGCCGGCACACCGACCTGACGGGCCAGCAGGATATGCTCCCGCGTCTGGGGCATGGGACCGTCCGTCGCAGAGACAACCAAAATCGCGCCGTCCATCTGCGCCGCACCCGTGATCATGTTCTTCACATAGTCAGCATGGCCCGGGCAATCAACATGGGCGTAATGGCGGTTCTCCGTCTCGTACTCAACATGAGCCGTCGAGATCGTGATGCCGCGGGCGCGCTCCTCGGGTGCTTTGTCAATCGCGTCATAGGCGGTGTATTCAGCACCACCTGTTTCTGCCAACACCTTCGTGATCGCCGCCGTCAACGTCGTCTTCCCGTGATCAACATGGCCAACCGTGCCAACGTTGCAATGGGGTTTCGTACGCTCAAATTTTGCCTTCGCCATTCGCTTAGTC
>JAPKBD010000371.1 GCA_028824965.1 Alphaproteobacteria bacterium
TCAGAATGCCACCGCGGAAATCGATGCCGAAATTCAGCCCCGGCGTAAATATCAGGATGGCGGAGAGAAAGACCAACAGCGCCGAACAGGCCATGGCGGGTTTGCGCCATGCGACGAACTGGATGTTGGTCTTTGCGGGGACCAGCTTTAATTGAAACATTTCCTATCCCCTAGATCGGCAACGCTGCGGGGCGCGTGCGGCGCAGCCAGAATACCAGCATTAACCGGGTCACGGTGACGGCTGTAAAGACCGATGTGATAATGCCGATACCCAAGGTAATCGAGAAACCCTTGATCGGGCCTGACCCCATGACAAACAGGATAACCGCCGCGATAAAAGTTGTGATATTGGCATCGAAAATTGTACCCACAGCGCGCTGATAACCCGCTTCCATGGCTGCGAACGGCGTCTTGCCCGTGCGAATTTCTTCCCTGATCCTCTCAAACACCAGCACGTTGGCGTCAACCGCCATACCAATGGTCAACACGATACCGGCGATACCCGGCAAGGTCAGCGTTGCCTGCAGCACAGACAAAGCGCCCATAATCAGGAACAGGTTGATCAACAAGGCCAGATCGGCGGCAAGGCCGAAAATACCATAGGACAGAAACATGAAGATCATGACGGTGATGAAGGCGATGACGCAGGCAATTTTACCCGCTGCTACGCTATCAGCCCCCAAGGCAGGACCCACTGTACGTTCTTCCAAAATCTTCAACGGCGCCGGCAAGGCACCAGCCCGCAACAGCAGGGACAGATCCTGGACTTCCTGCACTGTGAAATTGCCACTGATAATACCGGTGCCGCCCAAAATAGGCTCCCGTATCACGGGGGCGGAAATCACCCGACCATCCAACACTATGGCAAAAGGCCGGCCCACATTCTTGCCAGTGGCATCGCCAAACTTCTTTGCACCCACGCTGTCAAAGCGGAAGGAGACAACGGGCATGTTATCTTGAAAGGTGGCAGAACTATCCACCAGAGTATCGCCGCTGACCATGACCCGTTTGCGCACGACGTACATATTGACCGGCGTATCATCAACAGGATTGCGCTCATCAGATTCCAACAATTCCGAGCCTGGTGGTGTGCGCGAACCAGCCATTATCTCACCGGGGGATGTGGTCACATCCACCAGGCGAAAGACCATTTTTGCGGTTTGACCCAGAAGTGCTTTCAGCCGTTCGGGATCCTGCAGACCCGGCACCTGAACCAGAATACGTTCATCACCCTGACGTTGGATCGTCGGCTCCCGCGTGCCCAGCTCATCGATCCGTCGGCGCACAATTTCGATCGACTGTTCGATGGCGGATCGGCGGCGTTCCCGGATCGCATCTTCCGTCAGGGTCACGCTGATCTGATTGCCGTTTACAACCGCAACCTCGATATCCCGTCCGCCTGCGACGCCGCTCACCGTATTGCCTTGTACAGGCGCCGACAGCTTCTTGATCTCTTCTATCGCCAGTTCCAGCTGTTCGGGCTTGCGGATCGTTACAACGACCGCCCCTCTTCGCTGACCCAGGTCACGATAGCCGATCCGCTTGCCCCGCAAGGCCGGGCGAACACTGTCCACCAAAGCATTCAGACGTTCCTGAATAACAACGTCGGCTTCCACCTCCAACAACAGGTGAGAGCCGCCTTGCAGATCAAGGCCCAGGCTTACCTGATTATGAGGCAACCAGCTAGGCAGCCCTTCGGCGGTTTCTTCCGAGACAAAGTTTGGGGCGGTAAAAATGAGACCCAAGACACATATAACGGCGACCAGGGTGACTTTCCAGGGGGCGAAATACAACATAAGGCGGGCTACTACGTCCTATTTCTTGGAGCCAAAACTGAACAGGGACTTCTTCGCTGGTTTGGCGTCATCGCCGCCACCATCACTGCCACTTTTGTCACCGCTGCTATCTTTATCTTTATCGTCATCATTGGCGCTACTGCCCGAAACCGGGGCGCCCTTGTTCAGGACATCCGTCAGGGTGGAGGTGACGACCTTGACCCGAACATTTTCGGCCAGTTCGATCTGAACCGTCGTTTCATCAATGACTTTGG
This sequence comes from Alphaproteobacteria bacterium, assembly GCA_028824965.1. Lineage (GTDB taxonomy): Bacteria > Pseudomonadota > Alphaproteobacteria. The sequence continues at coordinate 2,051 of JAPKBD010000371.1, forward strand.
TAATTTTACCGAACATGCCGCCGGCTGTGACCACTTGATCACCACGACGCACATTCGAGACCATTTCACGGTGCTCCTTAGCCTTTTTCTGCTGCGGCCGGATCAAAAAGAACCAGAAAACAACAAAAATTAGCAGCAGCGGCATCAGCTGCACAAACATATCACCTCCGGGCGCACCGCCGGCCTGCGCATAAGCGGTCGAAATCAGCATAACAATTCTCCGGTATTAGCATAAGGCGGGCGGACTATAGCCTCGCCGTTGCGGATTGCAAACGCTAAAGCAATACAACATTTTTCCCCGCACATGAACCCCTGCAAATCACCTTAACTATCGGAAATGTTGACCGCCGGGGCGGGGATGATTAGGTTCCCGGCCTCACCTTCAAATTTGCTCGATAGGTCGCCTATGTCCAACCTAGATAACGAACTCCTCCCCGTCCTCAATCGCATCGCAGATGCCTTGGATCGATTGTCCCCGCCAAGAGTGGACGAATTGGACCTGGACGCTGCCGACGCCTTTGTCTGGCATGCCGATGACGGCGCGTTGGAGCCTATCACCAAAGTCAGTCGCATCGATTTACATTTGTTACAGGGTATCGAACAGCAAACAGAGACATTGATCCAGAATACCCAGCGTTTCGCAGACGGCCTGTCCGCCAACAACGCCCTGTTATGGGGTGCACGCGGCATGGGTAAAAGCAGCCTGGTCAAGGCCATCCACGGGGCCATCGTTGCCAAGATGCCGGGCCAGCTGAAACTGGTTGAAATTCATCGCGAAGACATCCCCACCCTGCCCCAGCTGCTGAAACTGCTGCGCCACGGGGACAAACGCTACGTTCTGTTTTGCGATGATCTGTCGTTTGACAACGATGATGCCTCCTACAAATCTTTGAAGGCTGTCCTGGATGGTGGCATTGAAGGTCGGCCCAGCAACGTTATTTTTTACGCCACATCGAACCGGCGGCATCTGATGCCACGGGATATGATGGAGAACGAACGTTCCACCTCCATCAATCCATCCGAGGCGGTGGAGGAAAAGGTGTCGTTGTCAGATCGCTTCGGCCTATGGCTCGGCTTTCACAATTGCAGCCAGGATGAATTTTTCGCCATGCTGGAAGGCTATTGCAAGCATTACAAGCTAGCCCTTAGTTCGGAAGACCTTCGCGCCCAGGCCATTGAATGGTCCATGACCCGTGGCGCACGCAACGGACGGGTTGCCTGGCAGTTTATTCAGGATCTGGCCGGGCGTATGGGCGTCAAGATCGACTAGACAGCACCTGCCCCAGCGCCTGCCCCATGGCCTGTTTGGACGTCAGATAGCGCGCTGGGTTCACGGCACGGCGGCCCTTGCGCACCTCAAAATGCAGTTGCGGGCGGGTGATATTGCCGGTCGCGCCGGAACGTGCAATACGCTGTCCCCGGCGGACGATATCGCCGACCTTCACGACCAGGGCCTGGTTATGGCCATAGGCGGTCAGCCAGCCGCCCTGGTGGCGCAGCAGTAACAAATTGCCAAAGCCACGCAGTTCATTGCCCGCATAGACGACAACGCCATTGTCGGCCGCGCGGACGGCTGTGCCTTGTTTCACCGCAATATTGATGCCGTCGTTGTGCAAACCATTGGGTTTTACTCCAAAGCGGGAGATCACCCGGCCTTGTACAGGCCAGGCGAACCGCGAACCGGACCGGGCCGGCGGTTTGGTTCTCACCGGCTTTCTTTTGGGTTGGGCGCGCCGTGGTTTTACGGCTGCGGTCTGCGTCTTGGGCGCGCGTACAGCCTTATTGGTGCCCGG
>JAPKBD010000372.1 GCA_028824965.1 Alphaproteobacteria bacterium
CTGAATTGACCAGTCCCGGTGAGGAAGCGATGGTCTTCTTTGCGCTGTGCGGCAGCGCCGATACCGATAATATTTTTTGTCATGCAGTGATGCTGCACGGAAACTTAGCATTAGTCCATTGGGGCATTAATCCAATGCTGCGCAGGCTTCCTGGATCAGATCACCACCCCGGATCAGATCCTTTTCCGGTGCGACAAAGCTGGCCCGAAAATACGGCGACAGGCCATAGGCGACGCCTTGAACCACGGCAACGCCGACGGAATCGAGCAAATACATCGTGAAATCCGTATCAGTTTCGATGATCTGCCCATCCGGTGTCCGCTTGCCAATGACGCCCGCGCAGGCGCAGAAAATGTACATGGCACCATCGGGCAAATCACAGCTTAACCCGTCAGCGGCATTCAGTTTTTCGAACAGGATATCCCGCCGCCGTTGCAGGTTTGCCGCCCGCTCCCGTAACAGGCCCTGCGGCCCGTTCAGGGCGGCGACAGCTGCGGCCTGGCCTAGAGCGGAGACGCCGGCGGTGCTTTGGGATTGCATATTCGACATCTTTGCGATGATGTCTTTTGGCCCGCCCGCATAGCCGACGCGAAAGCCGGTCATGGAAAATGCCTTGGAAACAGAATTGCAGGTGACCGTGCGGTCGTACAATTGCGGTTCCACCTGGGCCAGGGTGGCGAATTTATGGCCGTCGAACATCAGATGTTCGTAGACATCGTCGGTCAGGACATGGACATGGGGATGGGCCAGCAGGACGTTCGCCAAAGCCTGCAATTCGTCCCAGGAATATGCCGCTCCTGTGGGATTGGAGGGGGAGCAGAACATGAACCACTTGGTCTGTGGCGTAATGGCTGCTTCCAACTCTGACGAGCGGATCTTAAACTTTTCATTCTGTCCTGCCGATACGAACACCGGCGTGCCGCCTGCCAATTTCACCATATCGGGATAGGATGCCCAATAGGGACCGGGAATGATCACCTCATCCCCCGCTGAAACCGTCGCCATAAGGGTGTTGAACAACACTTGTTTGGCGCCGGAGCCGACAGCGATTTGATCCAAGGCGTAATCCAGATCGTTATCACGCTTAAACTTTGCCTGGACCGCCTTGCGCATGGCCATGGTGCCATTGATGGGGGTGTATTGAATGTCATCCCGGTCCATCAGATCCAGGACAGCCTGTTTGGCATGATCAGGTGCGGGAAAGTCGGGCTCCCCTGCCGTGAGTTTGATAATCGTCCGCCCCTCTGCCTGGAGGTCCCGGACACGGGCAGATGCGATCTGACTGGGTGATGGCTTAAACCGGCTCATACGCGGGGCGAATTCCACGGCAGTCTCCCTGTTGTTCTATTTACGGTTCGCACGATATGGAACGCCCAATATGTCATTGCCGGACTTGATCCGGCAATCCAGGGCAACAAACGTCCATGCTTGCGGCTCTAGATTCCCGGGTCTGCGCCCGGGAATGACAGTGTGGTGTGCCTTATGCTTGCAGCCAGCTTACCTTAGCCGTGGCAGTGGTGCGAGCGTCAGCTTCATTTTGATAAACGGTATCGCGATGATGGGCGATAGGGAACCAGCCGCTGGAATCTTCCAGGTCACGGCGATATTCCTCAAAGCCATAGGTATCACCCGCGCGGCGAAATATATCCACGCATCGATCACCATCGGGTGTTTCAAGGGATTCGAGAACCAGATGCCGGACCGACATTACGGCAGGTCAGCCTAGAACGGGATTTCGTCGTCCAAATCGCCGCCGCCACCGCCGCCATCGTTGAAGCCGCCGCCGCCGCCCCCACCGGAACCACCGCCGCCGTAATTTCCGCCACCACTACCACCGCCACCGGCACCGCCGTCATTGCGGCCATCCAGCATGGTTAGGGTGCCGGAGAAGCGTTGCAACACCACTTCGGTCGTGTATTTCTCAACACCATTTTGATCCTGCCATTTACGGGTCTGCAATTGCCCCTCGACATACACCTTTGAACCTTTGCGTAAGTATTGTTGGGCGATCCGGGACAAATGTTCATCAAAAATAACAACCCGGTGCCATTCCGTCTTTTCCCGCCGTTCGCCCGTACTCTTATCTTTCCACGATTCAGATGTAGCGATATTAAGATTGGCAATGGGACTGCCGCTCTGCGTATTGCGAATTTCCGGGTCCCGGCCCAGATTTCCGATTAAAATGACCTTGTTGACGCTGCCTGCCATGGTTATATCCGACCCTTAAATATCGCTTGCGAATCCGTATGGTGACTATAGCCACAACGGCCCTGTTCTCGCCACCGACAAATGGCGCATAATGACCCAATGTGTCATTAGCAAGGTGCCATTTGAATTGTATATCATGTCGAACGTGTGTTCGTGTTATGTTCTAATTTTAGAAATTCGAGTCAAAAAGTCAAACCATGCAAAAATTTATTTCCGTCCACGGCGCCCGCGAACATAACCTGAAGAACATAAGCGTTCAGATCCCCCGGGACCAATTGGTTGTGATCACCGGTCTTTCGGGCAGCGGCAAATCCTCCCTGGCCTTTGATACCATCTATGCTGAGGGGCAGCGCCGCTATGTGGAGAGCCTGTCCGCCTATGCGCGGCAGTTCCTGCAATTGATGAATAAGCCCGATATGGATCATATCGACGGTCTGTCACCGGCGATTTCAATTGAGCAGAAGACCACGTCGCGCAACCCACGTTCAACCGTCGGGACAGTGACGGAAATCTATGACTACATGCGTCTGTTATGGGCCCGCATCGGCATCCCTTATTCGCCTGCCACCGGTTTGCCAATTGAAAGCCAGACGATTTCCCAAATGGTCGACCGGATTATGGATATGGAGACCGGTGCCCGCCTGTATCTGCTGGCCCCCATGGCCCGTGGACGCAAGGGGGAATATCGCAAGGAATTTGCCGACCTGATGAAGCGCGGCTTTCAACGTATTAAGGTTGACGGAGAGCTGTACGAGCTGGACCAGGTGCCGGCGTTGGAAAAGAATATCAAGCACGATATCGCCGTGGTGGTGGATCGGGTCGTGCTGCGGGATGATCTGCAGGCCCGCTTGGCTGATAGTCTGGAAATTGCCCTGGACCTGGCGGATGGTATCGCCGTGATAGAAGCCGCGGATGGGGGGGCGGAAACGACCTTCTCAGCCAAATTCGCCTGTCCTGTTTCGGGTTTTACCATTGCTGAGATTGAGCCGCGTTTGTTTTCCTTTAACAATCCCTTTGGGGCCTGCCCGTCCTGTGACGGCCTGGGCAATCAACTGTATTTCGATCCGACGCTGTCCATTCCGGATGAGAATTTGAGCCTGCGTGACGGTGCCGTAGCACCTTGGTCCAAGACCACATCGCCCTATTATTCCCAGACCCTGGACAGCCTGGCACGGCATTTTAAAATCTCCACCACTTATCCCTGGCATGAACTGCCCGAGAAAGTGCGCAAGTCCATCCTGTACGGTACCGGGAAAACCAAGGTTGAGATGAGTTACGATGACGGTCTGCGCAGTTACAAGACATCGAAGCCGTTCGAAGGTGTCATCCCCAATATGGAACGGCGTTACCGGGAAACAGACAGCGCCTGGGTGCGGGAGGAGTTGGAGCGGTATCAGAACATTACCACGTGCGAAACCTGTAACGGCCACCGCCTGAAGGAAGAGGCCCTGGTGGTTCGGGTTGCAGATAAGAACATTGGCGCTGCGACGGCCCTGTCGATTTTGGAGGCGCGGGATTGGTTCGCCGGCCTTGAAAATTCACTGACCCCGCGACAGATGGAAATTGGTGGCCGGATACTGAAGGAAATCAATGACCGCTTGGGCTTCCTGGTCAA
>JAPKBD010000373.1 GCA_028824965.1 Alphaproteobacteria bacterium
TGCAACAATTGTCGCGGAGGCCATTGGCGGAACGGAATTTAAGTTCGCCTTGAAAATGACCCGCCGGGCCCGTGATCTTGGTATGAGCAAGACGACTTTCCGCAATGCATCCGGCCTGCCGAACCGCCGCCAACTGTCCACGGCGCGGGATATGGCGCGCCTGGCATTGGCAATCCGCCGTGATTTTCCACAGCATTTTGAATACTTCTCGCTAAAATCCTTCGCCTATCGGGGCAAGGTTTACCGCAACCACAACAATCTGATTGGCAGTTTGCAGGGTGTTGACGGCATTAAAACCGGTTATATCCGCGCCTCCGGCTTCAATCTTGTGGCCACTGCCTCTCGAGCAGAGGGGCGTTTGGTCGGCGTTTTGTTTGGTGGCCGTTCAGCTAAAAGCCGGGATGCGCGTATGCGCAGTCTTTTAAGCAACGGTTTCGCGCGTTTGCAAAGCGACGTTGATGAAGGCCTACCCAGTCAGTTCGTCCGCCCACGTGGCCGCATGGATGGTTTCAGCCATGTACCCGTTCCGCGACAAAAACCCCGGCCAACAAGCCAGCGTACGGCAGCAAAGACGCTGATCGATGTTCTGCCGAATGATAACGCCAACCGTCATGGCACACCGGCATCGGGACTGGAAGTGGAACTGGGATTGGCCTGGTCAGTACAAATCGGGGCCTTTAGCCGGGTTGGCTCTGTCCGCTCTCGTTTGCATAAATTGTCGGGGGCTTTGCCTGATCTGATGTCCCAGGCCAGGGTTTCTATTGTAACAGTCGAAAATTCCTCAATGAAAGATGGTGGAGAAAACACGTATGCAAAAAATGTACCTGCAAATAATGGGGCCATACAATATCGCGCCCGCCTGCATGGGATGAGCGAGTTTCAGGCCCATGAATTGTGCCGCCGTATAAAAAGCGTCAATTTCGATTGTCTGATCATCGCACCGACAGAGGCGTCCCTGCCCGCTGTTGTCAATCGCGGCTAAATCACACAATTTAGGGTGCCGGCCACAGGGTTTCGCTGCGCCCCTTCAGCCAATAAGCCAGCAATCCCATATATTCATGCAGGGCTTTCCCCGCCAGACGCAAACCGCCGCCCGGATTAAAGCGCAGGCCGGTTTTGCTTTGTCGCCACATTGCCGGTGCTGCAATCACATCCCAGCCCTGGGCGCGAAAGACCGCCATGGCGCGGGGCATATGCCAGGCTGACGTCACCAGCAACCAACGCTCCTCGACGCTCGGTTTGGCCAAGGCCCGGCCCAGGGTGGCATTCTCGAAAGTGTCCAAGGATTTATCCTCGACCAAAAGGCGGGTGCGGGGAACACCCCGGCTGACCAGATAATCGGCGATCAATGCAGCCTCCGGCGCACCAGGCCCCGCGTTACCGCCACAAATCAACAACCGGGCTGTTGGATAGGTCCGTGCCAAGCGCATAAACTCCACCACGCGCCCTGCGGCATGGCCCGGCACCGCATGACCTAGTTGGCCCGATACCTTGAGGTTAATGACAGCGCCTGATAACAGGACAATACCCGCCGGTGGATCGACCTGTTTGCTGTTGGCAACGTCATAAGGTGCGAATTGCCCGGCCAGAGGTGCCAGCAGCCAATGCCCAATGGGCAGCACCGCCACGGCCAACAGCCCAAGGGACACCGAGCTGGTCAACCAGATACCAATGCGTCGCCATGGCGACCACAGAAGCAGGGTCGCCAGCAGCAATAGGATAAGCGCCAGATTTAACGGCTGGGCAATTGCCCAGAATAACTTGGCAACCGAAAAAAACATCCAATAACTCTTTCAAAAACAGTTGTCCTGTTATCATAGTAAAGATTAGGCTGCCGTGGCGATCTGGAAATGACCCCCAAGTTGTCTACCCCGACGGCAGTTAACCGAAACAGTCCTCAAAATACTCCATCGCTTCACAGAAAGCCCACTGCTTCACAGAAAGAATGACCACCCATGGCCGTTGACGCTGCACAGGCTGGGCGCGAACCCATCTATGCTTATATCCGCCTGGCGGCCTCCCTAACGGTGATGACCATGGGCACGGTCGGCATGTACGCCATTGTCGTGGCGCTAAAGCCCATCGCAGCTGAATTCGGGGCTACCCGGTCCGATGCGTCCATGGCCTATGCGGTGACCATGATCGGCTTTGGCGTCGGCGGCGTCATAATGGGCCGGTGGTCAGACCGGGTTGGGGTGATGTGGCCGGCACTTGTGGGCAGTGTACTTCTTGCTCTGGGTTTCGTTTTGGCTGCGCGGGCCGAAAACCTATTCCAGTTATATCTGGCCCAGGGGCTGCTGATCGGCATGCTGGGCAACGCCGCTCTGTTTGCCCCGTTGGTGGCCGACACCACTCTGTGGTTCCATCGACGCCGCGGGATTGCCGTCGCGATTGTCGCATCCGGCAATTATCTGGCCGGGGTGCTGTGGCCGCCGGTGATCCAGTATTATATCGATTTGAGCGGTTGGCGGGCCACCTATACCGGCATCGGCGTTTTCTGTTTAGTGGCGATACCGCCTTTGTGTCTGATCCTCTACCGACGGGCGCCGGTGCTTAACGATACGGACTCGGAGCAGGAAGCCGATACGGACCGGCCCCTGGGTTTAAGCCCCAATGGCCTGCACGGTTGGCTCTGCATCGCGGGTATTGCCTGCTGTGTTGCCATGGCAATGCCCCAGGCCCACATTGTCGCCCACGCAACGGACCTAGGGCATGCGGCCCAGCGCGGGGCGGAAATGCTGGCCTTGATGCTTGCCACCGGCATTGTCAGTCGCCTGGGCTTTGGCTGGATTTCTGATCGTATTGGCGGTCTGTCCACGTTGATGCTGGGTGGCAGTCTGCAGGCCGTGATGTTGTTCGGCTTTATGTTCGCGGAATCGCTGTCCAGTCTGTACCTCATGGCGGCCCTGTTTGGCCTCAGCCAGGGCGGCATCGTGCCCTCCTATGCCATAATTGCCCGGCGCTACTTTGTGCCCGGCCAGGCCGGTTGGCGCATCGCCTTGGTCTTGTCTCTGACCTTGTTGGGCATGGCATTCGGCGGTTGGTTGGCGGGCTTCCTGTACGACTTAACCGGATCCTACCGCATGGCCTTTATAATTGCCGTTGGCTTTAATCTAGCTAACATGGCCATTGCATTCGCGCTGTTGCGCCGTGCCCGTCTGGGGCTATAATTTAGCCAATTGGTTTAGAATGAAATTGCAAGGATAAGGTCATGATTAAGCCACAGCTTACCCACGTTGGTCTTTATGTTGATGACTTGGTGCAGATGCGCCGGTTCTATTCAGAGGTCTTTGGCCTGACGGTGACGGACGCGGGCGGGCCGCCTGATTTCCACCTGGATATGGTTTTTATGTCTGCTAATCCGAACGAACATCATCAGGTGGTTCTGGTTGCCGGTCGCCCGGATACGGCCACCGCTAATGTGGCACAGCAGATTTCATTCCTGGTCAATTCTTTGGATGAGATGCGGGAAATGCGAGACAAGGTCGTGGCCGAGGGATTGACGGTTCATCGTGTGGCAACCCACGGCAATGCCTGGTCGTTCTACTTCAACGACCCGGAAGGCAACACGCTTGAAATCTATGTCCATACGCCTTGGTACATTCCCCAGCCGACGGGGGTGCCGTTCGACCTGGACCAATCGAACGAAGAGATCATGGCTCAGACAGAGGCCCTGTGCCAAAGCAAAGACGGCTTTATCTCAGCCGCGGACCGTAAGGCGAATATGGCCGATATGATCGGCGCCTAAATTTTTTAAGGGGCTGACCCAGATAACTATGATTGATTTTCTTTAACCCACTGTTTTATC
>JAPKBD010000047.1 GCA_028824965.1 Alphaproteobacteria bacterium
GGAGCGGTTGAGCGAAATCACATCGAAGTTGATTTTTTTCACGTTGGAGCTGAACCGAATTGAAGATGCGGCATTGGAGGCCCTGTTGGCTGCAGACCCCGCACTGGCACATTATGCGCCTTGGTTGCGGGACGTGCGCGCCGCCCGCCCGCATCAATTGGCGGATGAGCAGGAGCAGTTGCTGCATGAAAAGCAGGTCACAGGCCGGGCCGCATGGAACCGCCTGTTCGATGAAACCATGGCAGATATGCGGTTTGCTGTTGATGGGCCAGGGTCAGGCTCTGGGGCGGATGAAGAATTGTCGTTGGAGCAAACTTTGCATCTGTTGTCTGAGACGGATGGTGCCCAACGCAAGGCCGCAGCCAAGGCACTGGGCGCCGGTTTTGAAAAGCACAAAAGCTTGTTTGCCTTGATCACCAACACCCTGGCCAAGGACAAGGAGATTGAGGATAAGTGGCGCAAGTTTGCTAGGCCCGACAGTTCCCGGCATCTGTCCAATTTGGTAGAGGATGAGGTGGTGGATGCATTGGCGGACGCAGTCATCGCCGCCTATCCCCGCCTGTCCCACCGCTATTATGCCCTAAAGGCAAAATGGTTCGGGGTTGACGCTCTGGATTACTGGGACCGAAACGCACCGCTGCCTGATGAGGACCAACAGACCATCAGTTTTCAGGCAGCCCGGGATCAGGTGCTGGACGCCTATGGTCGTTTTTCGCCTGTCTTGCGGGATGTGGGGCAACGCTTTTTTGACAATGACTGGATTGATGCGCCCAGCGTACCGGGCAAATCAGGCGGAGCCTTTGCACACCCTACTGTGCCATCGGCCCATCCCTATTTGCTGTTGAATTATCAGGGCCGGTCGCGGGATGTGATGACCCTGGCGCATGAACTGGGCCATGGGGTGCATCAGGTGCTCGCCGCCGGCCAAGGTGCCTTAATGGCGGACACGCCCCTGACCTTGGCGGAAACAGCCAGTGTCTTTGGGGAACAGCTGACATTTCGCGCCATGCTGGATCGCGAAACCGATCCCACCCGGCGCAAGGCCATGTTGGCGGGCAAGACAGAGGATATGTTGAACACTGTTGTGCGTCAGATCGCCTTCTATGATTTTGAGCGGCGTCTGCACAATGAGCGCCGAGGGGGAGAGCTATCGGTAGAGCGGATTGGCGAGATCTGGATGGCGGTACAGGGGGAAAGCCTGGGCCCGGCCATTCGCCTGCATCCCGAATATGCCAATTACTGGCTCTATATACCGCACTTTGTGCATTCACCTTTTTATGTTTACGCCTATGCTTTTGGCGATTGCCTAGTGAATTCACTGTATGCAGTGTACCAGGATGCACATGTTGGCTTCGCTGAAAAATATCTGGATATGTTGCGTGCAGGTGGCAGTCTGCGTCATCGTGAGTTGTTGGCGCCGTTCGGGTTGGATGCTGCAGACCCTGATTTTTGGCAGCAGGGTCTGGGTGTAATCGAACGCTTTATTGATGAGTTGGAAGAGCTGTCGTGATGGCAATAATATGAGCGACGATAATTCCAGGGATGGGGAACGCGACAGCCTTGGCGGTCGGGTTCGCCGCTATGCCAAGGTCGGTACCGCAGTGGGCGGGTTGGCCGCACGATTGGCGGGCGATAAAGTCTTTGGTTTTGCCCTGGATAAACCGGCCCATGCCAAAGATCTGAAAAATGCCCTGGGTGGCCTGAAGGGGCCGTTGATGAAGGTGGCGCAAATCCTGGCAACCATCCCCGAGGCCTTGCCCCAGGAATATGTGCAGGAGTTGATCCAGCTGCAAGCCAATGCCCCGGCCATGGGGTGGCTCTTCGTCAAACGGCGCATGGCGGCAGAGCTTGGCCCCGACTGGCAGAGCCGTTTTGATAGTTTTGAGCATGAGGCTGCTGCTGCGGCCTCCCTGGGTCAAGTGCACAGGGCACAGTTGGATGGCGTCGACCTAGCTTGCAAATTGCAATATCCTGATATGAGCTCCGCCGTGGAGGCGGATCTTTCGCAGCTGAAATTGATATTCTCCATCTATGGCCGCTATGACCGCACCATCGATACCTCTAACGTGCATAAGGAGATCAGCGAGCGCCTGCGCGAAGAGCTGGATTATGTTCAAGAGGCGCGCCATATGGCCATGTTCGCGGAAGCCTCGAAGGCGGAAAAACAGATCCATATCCCAACTGTCGTGCCGGAGCTGTCAACCAAGCGTCTGTTGACCATGAACTGGCTGGAAGGTCAGCCGTTATTGGATTTTCGTGACGCAGATTTGGAAAGCCGCAACACAATAGCCTTGAATATGTTCCGTACCTGGTACGTGCCGTTCTATAGCGCCGGGATCATCCATGGTGATCCGCACTTGGGCAATTATACCGTTCGCCCAGATTTGGGTATCAACCTGCTGGATTTTGGCTGTGTTCGGGTGTTCGAAGCAAAATTCGTCCAAGGCGTGATCGATCTATACCGGGCCATTCGCGATGGGGACCGGGACCTGGCTGTGCATGCCTATGAAACCTGGGGCTTCACCGGGTTGAGTACGGAGGTGATTGAGACCTTGAACCTTTGGGCCAATTTTGTATACGGCCCGTTGTTGGAAGATCGCAGCCGGCGCATCCGCGAAGATGATGCCTCCGGTGTTTATGGTCGCGATGTCGCCGAAAAGGTGCATCGCAGTTTGCGTGAATTGGGCGGCGTGCGTCCACCACAGGAATTCGTCTTTATGGATCGCGCTGCCATTGGCCTGGGGGGTGTGTTCATGCACCTGAACGCGGAAGTGAACTGGTACCGTCATTTCCACGAGCTGATCGAAGATTTCGATGCGGCAAAAATGTCCCGCAAGCAGGCTCGTTTATTGAAGAAATTTAATCTGGGGCAAGGCGCCAACCCACCATAAATTGAATATGGTGTGCAAATGACATTAATGGAGTAAACCTTCCATTGATTGACGCGACGGCTTTGTTATTATTCCAACATACCAGTGCAATTCGGTATCCCCATTCAGGATAGGATTTTATGAAAATTGCCGTACTAAAAGAACGGCGGGCCGATGAACGACGGGTGGCGGCGACGCCGGAAACCGTAAAAAAGTTTGTTGGGCTTGGCGTTAACGTCGTGGTTGAGGCAGGTGCCGGTACCGGTGCATTTATTGCCAACAGTGATTTTCAGGATGCTGGTGCCACCATTGCAGCGAACGCCGATGCGGCGCTGATCGATGCGGACATGGTCCTGAAGGTACGTCGCCCCATTATGGCGGACGAAGAAGCCGAAGATGGTGCCCAATTTGATGGTGGGAATGAGCTGGCGCAGATGCGCAAAGGACAGACCCTCATCGCCATGTTGAACCCGTTAATTCGGCGGGCGGATTGCGATGCCTATGCAGCAGCCGGTGTCGATGCCTTCGCCATGGAATTGATGCCCCGGATCAGCCGGGCGCAAAGTATGGATGTCCTTTCCAGCCAGGCCAACCTGGCCGGCTATAAATCCGTTCTGGATGCAACAGAGGAATTCAATCGGGCCCTGCCTATGATGATGACGGCGGCGGGCACGATTGCCCCGGCCAAGGTTTTCGTCATGGGCGCAGGTGTCGCCGGTTTGCAAGCCATTGCCACGGCCCGGCGTCTTGGTGCCGTCGTCTCTGCCACAGATGTGCGTCCCGTTGCCAAGGAACAGGTGCAAAGTCTTGGTGCGAATTTCGTTATGGTGGAGGATGAGGAAACGGCCCAGGCCGAGACCGAGGCCGGTTACGCCAAGGAAATGAGCGCCGAGTACCAGAAAAAGCAGGCTGCCCTGATCGCCGAAACCATCGCCAAGCAGGATATTGTAATTTGCACCGCGTTGATCCCTGGCCGTGCGGCACCGATCCTGGTGGACGAGGCTATGGTGGCCTCCATGAAGCCCGGATCTGTGATTGTTGATTTGGCTGTTGAAAACGGCGGCAACTGCGCCCTGTCAAAAATGGGTGAGGTTGTGGAGGTCGATGGCGTCAAAATAATTGGCCATTCGAATTTTCCAGCCCGTCTGGCCGTGGATGCCTCCAACCTGTATGCCCGGAACTTGTATAATTTTCTGGCACCTCACATTGATGGTGAAAATGGCAGTCTGTCCTTTGATTTTGAGGATGAGACGGTGTCCGGTGTCTGCCTGACCAAGGACGGTGCCATCATCCATCCCATGTTGTCGAAAAAGGAGTGATTAGTCATGGATGTGGCTAATAGCATTGATCCATTCATCTATCGTCTGGCGATCTTCGTACTGGCAATTTTTGTCGGTTACTACGTGGTCTGGTCGGTAACAGCGGCCTTGCATACGCCTTTGATGTCGTTAACCAATGCCATCTCCTCCGTCATCATCGTTGGTGCCTTGGTTGCCGCGGGCCCGGTTGAGATGTCCTTGTCCAAGGTTCTGGGCGCGGTGGCCATCGGCTTGGCGGCAATTAACATATTTGGCGGCTTCCTCGTCACCCAGCGCATGCTGGCTATGTACAAGAAAAAGCAATAGGGGCGGCTGCACAATGTCGGCAAATCTGACGGCCCTGGCCTACCTGATCGCCTCGGTTCTTTTCATCATGGCCCTTCGCGGCCTCTCATCACCGGAAACCGCACGCAGCGGTAACCTTTACGGCATGATTGGTATGGCCATTGCAGTGATCACCACGGTGATTAACCCAGAGGTCGTCTCTTACACCTGGATCCTGACGGCCCTGGTCATTGGTGGTGCTATCGGTACGATCATCGCCCGACGCATCGCCATGACGGATATGCCCGAATTAGTCGCGGCCTTTCATTCTTTGGTTGGGCTGGCGGCGGTTCTGGTCGCTGCGGCTGCCTTCTATAACCCCGCCGCATACGGCATTGCCGACGAAAATGGCCTGTTGAAATTGGCCAGCCGCATCGAAATGGGCATTGGCGTTGTCGTTGGTGCCATAACATTTTCAGGCTCCATCATTGCATTTAGTAAATTGCGCGGCCTCGTTACCGGTAACCCCATCACCTTTCCAGGCCAACATGCCCTGAACGCTTTGATGGGCGCGGTGATCGTTGCCCTCGTCGTGCTGTTTGCCATTGGGCCGGAGGTGGAATGGTTCTGGGCCATGGCGTTGTTGGCGTTCGTCTTGGGCTTTTTACTGATCATCCCCATTGGTGGTGCGGATATGCCCGTCGTCGTCTCCATGTTGAACAGTTATTCCGGTTGGGCCGCTGCCGGCATTGGCTTCACCCTGGAAAACACCGCCCTGATTATCACCGGCGCTTTGGTCGGCTCCTCCGGTGCTATTTTGTCCTACATCATGTGCAAGGCCATGAACCGCAGCTTCATATCCGTCCTGCTGGGCGGCTTCGGTGGCGATACATCTGTGGATGCCACACGTAGCGACAAACCCGTGAAGGCAGGCAGTGCGGATGATGCAGCATTTATTATGAAGAATGCGTCCTCCGTCATTATTGTGCCCGGTTATGGTATGGCGGTGGCCCAGGCACAGCATGCTGTGCGGGAAATGGGTGATTTGTTGAAGAAGCATGGGGTAAAGGTTACTTATGCTATTCATCCCGTGGCAGGCCGCATGCCGGGCCATATGAACGTGTTGTTGGCGGAGGCGAATGTCTCCTACGACGAGGTGTTTGAGTTGGAGGCGATCAATTCAGATTTCTCCAACACCGACGTGGCCTTCGTCATCGGTGCCAACGACGTCACAAACCCAGCTGCGCACGAGCCGGGCAGCCCCATCGCGGGTATGCCCATTTTGGATGTGGGACGGGCGCGTACCTGCCTGTTCATCAAGCGCAGTCTGTCTCCCGGCTATGCGGGTATTGATAATGAACTGTTCTACGCGGACAACACCATGATGCTGTTCGCAGACGCCAAAAAAATGGTTGAGGATATCGTCAAGGCGCTGTAACAGGCAGGCATGTCATATCGATTTAGAATTTTTTCGCGCTCCGTTCCGAGAGCCCTTTGCCTTTGTCTTTGCGGCTTGTAGGTGGTCGCACATAATCCTGCCTATGCTGCCCAATCCAAGGACCTTGAATTCGCCATAGAACTTTTTGGTGAGGGCGAATATGCCGCCGCCATGAATTTCTTTGGCCTGGCCATATCAGACGGGGCGTTGACAACAAAGCAGCTGGCCATCGCGCACCAGCTTCGCGGTGTTGCCCGCAGCAAGCTGAATAAGCATTCTTTGGCGCTGATGGATCACAGAAAGGCGGTTGTCTGGAACCCAGATTACGTCGATGGCTGGTCGTCCATCTGTTTCGAGACCGCGACCCATTTTAAAGACCCGGATTTGGCCATGACGGCCTGTAATCGCGCTCTGGCGTTGGACCCAACCCACAGCATCAGCTATGCCCGCCGGGGCGGCGTTTGGGCGTTAATGGGTGAGGTCGCGAAAGCAGAGTCTGATTATGATCAAGCTGTGCGGAGAAGCCCTGGCAATTGGGAGATCCTTTTTGATCAAGGTCAGTTTTTCCACAGCCAGAACCGACCCGCAGAGGCAAAAAAGACCCTAACCCGAGCCTATGAAGCCGCGCCGACTTGGATGCATACCTATCTGGCGACTTTGCCCATCATTCAGGAATACGGCATTTCGAAATAGCGTTTGTTTGGTCTAACCGAGGGAATTTTCGACCCGCTCTTTCATCTTGTCGGCGATCAATTTCTCGATCTTGGCGCGCTCTTCCGGTGGCAAGGCCGCCAACTCTTCTTCGGTCAAATCCAGGGCATTCAGGATATCCCTGTAGGATCGCTGGGCCGGGGTCAGGGCTGCGTATTCCAAAAACTCTTCTTTAGCACTGGGTACACTTGAGGCTGCCTGCTTGGCGGTTGTGGAGGTGGGCTGGGTGCTGTTGGAGGTCCGGGCTTCCTGTGCGGCCAAAAGGGCTGTGTTCATGTCAGACGACAGGGGCGCGGACATGAGTGAGGGGCGTTGACCGCCGGGTTTTAGAGGGTTCGATACCCGTGCCTGAAGGGGTGCTGCAGCAACTGTGGCTTTCGTTGGGTCTGTGGCAGATTCCAGCTCAGCGCGGGCACTACGTTGCAAGGCAGCGGAATTATGTGCCGCCTTTTGCGCGGTTAGCTCGGCAATTTTTTCCGCCATGACCTGGGCGTACCCGGGCTCTCCAGCTACAGCTTTGGCCTCAACCTGCTTAAAAAACAGCAGAGTTGCTGGAATTGTAGAGCCAATAGTCATCATGGCAGGGGTCTATCCGATTACCTAAAAATGGGCGTCCCCATAATCGATGCAATGAATATGCCAACAATTTCAATGGCTTTCGATTTGGCTCAGGCCATTTCTACTTAGGCCAAGATTTCTCAGCGAAGGATGGGATATCCGGCCGCAGCCGCGCCAGTCTCCATCTCCAACATCACGCCATAGTCCCGCAACGTCAGATCGGCGAAGCCCTTGATCATCAGGGCATCGCGCACCTCGTCCAGGTCCGGGTCCGCCATGGCCCGGTCCAGGGCGGCGCGCAGGCGTTTGCGTTCCCGGCCGATTGTTTGTTTGCCGGTGACATAGGGTAGGGCAGGGGCGGCCTGGGTTTGCGCCAGGATGCGTGTGCCCTCAACGGAGCTTGGATCGTGCCGGGCCATCAGGCCATGGGTGACACAGTCGATGGCCGCCACGTCTGCCTCCCCCTCTGCGATCAAGCGGATGGAGAATTGATGTTTCCCCGCCACCTTCACCTCGCCAAAGAACCGACCGTCCTTGGCCAAAGGCGCGATGGTGTGGCGCAGGACGTTCATGCCCGATTGTGAATCCCAATCGTTGATGGCGCAAATACCGCCCTGCAGGTCATCCAAAGTCTGTGCTGGATTGTCCGCGCTGACAACGATCAGGCTGCAATAATTCGGGCCATAGCAGCCGTCCGCGCCATATATGGGCGTTGCCAGCAGGGTTAGATGAGAGGTGAAATGTTTTAATAATGGATAGCCGCAAGTTTGCGAGATCATTAGGCCGGGGGATCGCCATAGATCTTCCCGCGGCCCATCCCGCCATAAGGTATCCGGCACGTCCCGCAATCCCTCCGCCCGGCAGGCCTTGGCAATGCCGGCCCACCAGGCATCCGTTGCCTCACGCACCGGGTCCAGGTCGTACATGGTCAATCCAGCCAGTCGTACGGGGTCCATAGGTTCTAAATCACCTCTGTTACAGCAAGGGTATTGCCGAACGACGGTATGATGGCGGAATGGCGTCCCGCCCCGCCGGCGACCACAATCTGAATATCGTCATGGGTGGTGGCAATGCGCGCGCCTTGGTCCCCATCCTCCAGCAGGCGTTCGGGTACATATTGGCGCATAATCACCCGTTGCGGCTCCGACAACGCATGGCTGGGAATAAAGGCGTTCTCAAT
The DNA here is from genome assembly GCA_028824965.1 of Alphaproteobacteria bacterium. Lineage (GTDB taxonomy): Bacteria > Pseudomonadota > Alphaproteobacteria. The sequence goes on from JAPKBD010000047.1 coordinate 8,341, forward strand.
CAGATAGTTCTTTATATCCGCCTTGGAAAATCCGTCATTGTGAATAATTTCCGCATGTTCCGGGCCGATGACCAACATAATCTCCCCGCCCAAATAGCTGTTGTTCAGGCCGGGTGAGCACATGGTACCACCAATGGTTTGTAGAATTTCCTCAGCTGTTTTGCCGTAGTGATCATTGACGTTATGGGGTCCTTCGACACCACACAGGGTGATGGTGTCTTGATCCGGGCCAAAGCCCCGCTCCATCGACAGGGTCTCACCCCAGGGGTTCTCGGCCAGGTTTTCGCCAAAGCAAAAACTGAACTTTGCCGGTGTGCCCATCGTGGCGCGATCCAGGATGCCCGGCGTGCCACCGCCGATATTCAATAATATGGAGCGGATGGCCCGGCCAATAGAGGCATTGGCGATACTGCCCTGACCAAAGGTGTTGTAGGTGGTGTTGATATCTATCGCATCATTGATAGGGCCACTAATCAGGGCCAGCACCGTACATGGGTGGGTCGTGGTATTCAGGGCCTTGAGGTTCAGGGCCGGTTGACCCAGGGCCTTTCCCGCCGCCAGCAAAACCGGCAGATGTTCCGGCAAACAGCCGGCCATAACGGCATTGATGGCGACTTTGGCCCTTGTGGCCTGACCCTGACGTGGTTCGATCAGCGCCAGCAGTTCGCTGGGGTTTACGCCGCTGTCACCCAGCATCCTCTCGTAACGTTCCGGTGTGGGCGGGATGATGGGCAGGCCGTCGGTCCAGCCCCGGCTGTAGAACAGGCGGTTGACGCCTTCCAGGTCATCGGGGCCTTTGATTTGCATCGGCGCATCGGGGCTGGAAAAATTCCCCTCGAACATAGATTTATAGCGCAGGCGTTTTTTGACAGGTGGTTCCTTGTCCTTGAATTCCGCCCGCAATTCCGCTGCATCGGATTGCCAAAGACGGATGATTTCATCGACCACATCTGTGGCAATGGCGGTCACTTCGTCTGGCAGCAGTTTTGCCACCGGGTGGGGGACAATGGCGATGGGCAGACCGGGCATGCCCAGACATTCGGTTTCCGCCTTGCCCAGGGAATAGAATTCATCGCTACAGACAGTGGCTGTCGCAATGCCGTGATTTTCGAGTTTTATGCTGTCATGGATACACCACGACGTGCACGAGCCTCAATCGCCAAAGCCGGCGACAACAAAATCACACCGGTCCAGAAATTCGTCCGTGAAATTCGCCGGCACGGAGGCCGCCTTATAGCCGCGCATGATTTCCACATTGTCGAACCGTGCGCCCAGCAGGGTTTCCAGGTTGTCCATAAACAGATCAGCATTGGCCTTTTGATTGGAAAACAGCCCGATGACGACCTTTTCGTCGCCGCCAATCACTTTGCCGCGTGGGGCCAGGGGGGCATCTTCATTGGCGAATATGCCGCAGGGGTTCATCAAGTCTTGGGCCATGATCGTCCATTCCTTATTTTTCAATTGCTGCAATTACATCAGGGCAATTGGTTCCGCACAAGGGCCTAACCGTGCCATTATAGGTTCAAAGCATTCCACTAAAAAATCGCGGGAGGACGCACAATGAAATTCGGTATTCACATCCCACAGATTGGGCGCAAGGCCGGGCCCGACGCTGTACGCCGCGGTGCCCGCCAGGCGGAGGACCTGGGCTTTGATAGCATCTGGGTCAATGATCATCTGGCGATCCCCCATGATGCACCCTATCCCCCATCAGCCAGTTTTTACGAGCCATTGATTACTTTGACCTGGGCGGCGGCGGCGACCAGCCGGGTTGAGCTGGGCACCTCTGTTTTGGTGCTGCCCCTGCGCACGCCCGCGCATTTGGCGAAGGAGCTGGCGACGTTGGATTTGTTAAGCGAGGGCCGGGTGATCCTGGGCACCGGCGTCGGTTGGATGGAGGGGGAGTTTGATGCCATGGGCGTGCCCTTTGGCGACCGTGGCGCGCGCACTGATGATATCATCAATATCCTGCGGGCCTGTTGGACGGAAGATCCCATAACCTATCAGCCAAAGGTTGTGACAGCCGCCCTGGAAGGTATCCGCACTTTGCCGCAGCCGGGCCGGAACATCCCCATCTGGATTGGCGGCAATTCCGCCCCCGCCCTGCGCCGGGCCAAGGCCATGGGGGATGGTTGGCATGGCACCAGGGTTCCAATAGAAGACATTGCTGCGATAACGGCGGATCTGCGGGCGGCCCGCGGCCCCGATTTCCCTCTGTCCATGCGGGTCTTTTGGGACCCGTTAGAGGACGATCATGATAGTCTGAAGGCCATGGCAGAAGCGTACAGTGCAGCCGGTATAGATGCCTTGATTATGGAGCCGCGACAGCGGGGGCTGGAGGATTGGTTGCGCGCGGTTGAGGGGTTGTGGGCGGTCCTACAGCCTTGGCACGATTAGGTTAGTAAAGTCAGTTAGGGAACTTTCTATGTCCGAGACAGTTATTTTTTCTGCCCGTAAGATCATCACCATGAATAGCTATCAGGCGGAGGCCTCTCATGTGGCCGTGCGCGATGGTCGCATTTTGGGTGTTGGGTCATTGGAAGATCTTCAGGGCTGGGGTGAACATCGTTTGGATGACCGCTTCGCCGAGAAGGTGCTGATGCCGGGCTTCGTTGAAGGCCATTGCCACCTGATGGAGGGCAGTATCTGGCGTTACCACTATGTCGGCTTCCACGCCCGCACTGGGCCTGATGGCGTCGTGCACGAGGGCCTGGGCAGTATCGATGCGGTGGCGGATAAGCTGGCCCGGATTGAGGCGGCCATGCCGGATAAGGATACGCCGTTGATCGCCTGGGGGTTCGATCCGATCTATTTTGACGGTGGCCGTATGGAGATGAGCCATATGGACAAAATATCTACGACCCGGCCTGTCGTCGTTTTGCATTCCAACCTGCATTTGTTGAATGCCTCCCGTGCGGTTCTGCACGCCGCCAACATCACCGCCGCCACGAACGTCGTGGGCGTTGCTAAGGACGCCAAGGGTGAGCCGACGGGTGAGTTACAGGAGATGGCAGCCAAGTTCATGGCCCTCGATGCCATCGGGCTCGATTATTTCACAGAAACGGCGGAAAGGCTTGCCCTGGACAATTTTGGCCGGATCGCCTGTCAGACCGGCGTTACCACGGCGACGGATTTATACAATGCCGCGCCCGACGCAGCGGTGGCAAACCTGGTAGCATTGACGGCCAAAGACGATTTTCCCGTTCGCATCGCACCGGCGTACGGTGGTGCCAGTGTGCCCAGCGCCCAAGGGGTGGCACGGGTGGTTGAGTTAATGAAGCTGAATACCGACAAGCTACATTTTGGCCTGGTCAAGTTGATGACGGATGGGTCCATCCAGGGCATGACAGGGCGGATGAAATGGCCCGGCTATTACAACGGGGGGCCTAATGGTGTGTGGAATACGGGCCCTGATGAACTGCAAGATTTGGTCCAGGCCTATCATGATGCCGGTTTGCAGATCTATATCCACACTAATGCGGATGAAGCATCGGAAGTCGCCATTAATGCGATTGAGGCGGTGTTGACCAAATCGCCGCGCCGGGATCATCGTCATACCTTGCAACATTGTCAGATGGCGGATGAAAGCCAGTATCGCCGCATGGCCGCCCTGGGTATTGGTGTAAACCTGTTCTCTAACCACCTCTATTATTGGGGCGATGAACACAGGTCCACAACCATGGGGCCGGACCGGGCCAAACGCTCCAATGCGGCCGCCACTGCGGAACGGCTTGGCGTGCCTTTCGCCATTCATTCCGATGCGCCGGTGACACCGTTGGGGCCGCTGTTCACGGCCTGGTGTGCGGTCAATCGGTTGACATCGTCCGGCTATCTGCTGGGCCCGAATGAGCGGATTTCAGCCGCCTCCGCCCTGCGCGCCATTACCCTTGGGGCTGCCTACGCCATGAAAATGGATCACGATGTTGGTAGTATCGAAGTGGGCAAGCGCGCCGATTTCGCGGTGTTGGAGGATGACCCGACGACTGTCGCGCCAGAGGCTCTGCGTGATGTAAGGGTTTGGGGCACGGTGCTGGGTGGCCGGGTGTTTCCGGCCCGCCCCAGTACTCGTGCTGGCGATTAGATGCCCATTCCACTGACCGTTATTGGTGGATTTCTTGGCGCGGGGAAGACAACCCTTTTGAATAACCTGCTGGCCCAGGATACGGGACTGCGGTTCGCCGTACTGGTTAATGACTTCGGTGATCTGGCAGTGGATGGCGATCTGTTATCCAGCCACGGCGGCGATACGGTGACCCTCGCCAATGGCTGTATCTGCTGCACTATGGGGGATGATCTGATGCTGGCGTTGATGCAGATGGTGCGCCGGGATAATCCCCCCGAACATATTTTGGTGGAGGCCAGCGGCGTCGCCGACCCCCGCCCCATCGCCGATATTGCCGTGCTGCACCCTGCTCTTAGCCGGGATGCGGTGGTGGTCCTGGCCGATGCGGAGTTGGTGGAGGAAAAGGCCGAGGATCAATATGTGGGCGACACGATCCGCAGGCAACTGGCCGCCGCCGACCTGGTGATCCAGAACAAGTGTGATTTGCTGGACGACTATGATCAGAATGAGGTCCAGCAATGGCTGGCGACCCAAGCGCCGAACGCTGCCATAGTCAAGGCCAGCCGGGGCGAGGTGCCTGCCGCGTTGTTATTTGGCAGTGTTGAAGGGGCAACCTCGGCACCGGTTGCCCATGCCCATGCTCATGGCCATGGCCACGAAGACGCATTTCGATCTGTCTCCTTCAATCTCATCCGGACATTGGATGAGGCGGCGTTCCTGGCATTGCTGGAAGACCTGCCCCCTTCGATTTTACGGGCCAAGGGAATTTTCCGCCTAAAGGACAAGCCCGGCCATTGGGTGTTCCAGTTGGTCGGCCGTCGCCATGAACTCACGCCTGCGGATAAGGCACCGGATGGCGACCGGCTGGTTTTTCTGGGCACGCCTGAAATGCCGAACGAAGCGGACATTCAAGGTTGGTTGGCCAAGATTTAACTTATTGCGGGGAGCGCTATATATGCTGCCAGGGCAAGCATGACACCGCCGCCCACTTTGCCGAACAGATCACCACGCGGCAGAACTTTCTCGCCCAGGACCAATACGGCAATGAGGGCGACCCATAACAAATTCATCACGCCGCCGACGAACAACAGCCCCATCAACAGCCAGCAACAGCCCAGGCAGTAGGCACCGTGGGACAGACCCATTTTTAGGGCGCCCAGATCGCCCGGTTGCCATTTGCTCATCAAAAACCCCAGGGGTGAGCGGCATTTGCCCAGGCAAGCTTGCTTCAACGGGGTTAGTTGATAGATGCCACAGGCCGTTAACAAGCCAATGGTCAGCCATTTTGAGGTGCCGATCATCATAGGTGAAAGCAATGCGGCCTCTGTTAAAGCCCATTGAGCAGCCGTGGCGGCAATGCTGAACATAGCCCAGATAAACAGGTAGGTGGAGGTGAAGAGCACAATACGCAGGCCGGGGTTTTCCTCCCGAGCCTGTTTGCGGGTAACTGTGGCGAATAACAGGATCATCGGCGCGGCAGAGGGGACCATCATACCCACCATCATGACGAACCACATCACCCCCATCAAGGCGAAGGTGGTTGCCGTCCATTGGCTCATCGTTGCCTGCATGGACCCCGTCGCTATCGCGGCCATACCCATCATGCTCATATCGCCCTGGGCCATGTCCATGGCCAGGACCGCCAAATAAGCCCACGACAGAATGCTCAGCCCTGCCAGGGCAATGAAGACCAGGGCCCGGTCTCGTATCAATATGCGTTCCATAGCAATTATCTTCTTCGCAAAGCGGCAGCGCCCCACCGATGGGAGCGCTGCCATAGTCTTTACGATTTAGCGCATGGCGTCCAGGCCATACAATTCCTTGGCCTCTTCATATGAATGGGCCATACCGTTATTGTTGAAGGCGAATGTGGCCAACGAGCTGTGCCGCTGGCTGTAATCGAACTTGATATCGCCCGTGCCCTTGGCGGTGCCGGATGCGACCTGTGACTCATAAAAGACCCAGCCGTCGGGCAGGACCGTGCGGATTTCCACCTCTTCATTCGTCACTGGATTTAGGATGGGTGCTGTCGTTGCCGTTACAATATCGGGTACATGGATCCGACCCTTCCGTTTGTTCAGGTCCCATTCAAACTCAATCGGAACAAATTGCGGTTCATGGATGGTTTCCACGATCACCGAAAAGATTTGAAACATGGTGCCTACGGGCTGGCCTTCGCCGCCCATAATTGCGAATACGGCAGCTATTTGTTCTTCTGTCGTTTCCGGTCGAAGAAGAGGTTGCATGTGACCGCCGCCGTGATGAATTGCGCGGGGGAAGAAAAATGTTGCCGCCACCATAACGCCAGCCATATCGACGTCGCCGTAATGGCCCTCATCTATTTGAAAGCCAATGATGCCGTCGCAATGCCCTTGGGTCGGCGGTGCCATTGACTCGCACGGGCAGCCCATATCGCAGCTGCAATATTCCAGATAACGTCCTTTCCAGTACCATTCTGTATCAGCCATTGTTCTTGTTCTCCTGTCTGAATGTTTGTTGTTTGTTGTTTGTTTTTTAACTCAACGCCTACAGATACGACCGGACTCCCGTCCTATTATTGGACATAATAATAAATGTTAGAGTAATTGTACTGCAAATACAACTTAAGATAATAAAACAAAGGTCGGTCGGCCGACCGAAAAGAAACTAAAAATTCTACTTATGGAAGATTGAAGACTGAATGCCTCGGGTTCCGGCTTAGGGTTTGCGACGTTCCGCCATCAGGTTCGTGTAGTTGCCCAGTAAGACCAGGACACCACCGGCCAGAACCCAAGAATCCAGAGGTTCGCCGTATAACACAATGCCAACCACGGCGATCAGGGGCAGGCGTAGGAAATCCATCGGTGCTACAACGATGGCATCGGCAAGGCTCATGGCGCGGACAATACAAAAATGTGCGGTGAAGCCCAGGATCGCCACCAGGACCAACCACAGAGCCGTGATCAGGCCCGGCCAATGTAGTTGATCGAAGGCGAGGAGCAGGCCCACGGGTGTTTGTACCAGGGCCATATAGAACAGAATTGTTATGGGTTTTTCCGTCGGTGCCAGTCGCTTGGTGATCATCATGGAGCCGGCGAACCCAACCGAGCCGATTAACATGGCAATGGACCCAAGGTTGATGGCCTCCACGCCGGGGCGGAGGACGATCATGACACCCAGGAAACCTAAACCAACGGCGAAAAGGCGGGTTTTCGTCAACCGCTCTCCCAACAGAAAGGGCGCCAAAACAGCGATCCACAGGGGCGTCGTGAACTCCAACGCAAATAGTTGGGCGAGCGGGATCAGACCCAGGGCAAAGAACCAACCGAATTGACCCACCAGGTGGATCATGTTGCGAATGCAGTGGAGCTTCAGGCGTTTGGTCCTGAAATGCCTGAAACCGTCTTTTGTCAGGCTGGCGTAAAGCAAGACCATAACCAGGCCAATGCCGCTGCGATAGAACATCAATTGATAGACGTCCAGTTCCTTGAAAACCTCGCGCCCCGCCACGGCCATGGTGGAGAATGAGACGACAGCTCCCAGCATCCATAGAGACGCCCCAATCAGATTGGGTGCATCCTGCTGGATGTCGGGATTTTCTGAAGCGGTGCTGTCCTGGTTCAAGGAAACGCGTCTATCGCGCCAGGACGGAGCTACCCATCAGCGCCTGGTCAACGGCACGGGCGCATTGCCGGCCTTCGCGAATGGCCCAGACCACAAGCGATTGGCCCCGGCGCATATCACCGGCGGAAAACACACCATCGACGGAGGTTTTATAGTCTTCCATGTTGGCCTGTACGTTACCGCGACCGTCCAAATCAACACCAAGATTTTCCAACATGCCTTCTTTCGAGGGATGCATGAAACCCATGGCAAGCAGGACCAAATCCGCCTTCAGCTCAAACGCGCTGTTGGGGATTTCGTTCATGTTCATGGCACCGCCCGATTGATCCCAACTGACGCGCACCAGCTCCAACGCCTCTATCCTGCCGTTGGCGTCAGCCCGGACATTCTTGGTCAATACGGCCCAATCCCGCTCACACCCTTCATCGTGCGAGGATGACGTGCGCAATTTCATGGGCCAATCCGGCCAAGTCAGCGCCTTGTCCTCTTTCTCAGGCGGTTTCGGCATAATCTCCAACTGCGTGACGGAGGCTGCGTTTTGACGATTAGAGGTGCCGACACAATCAGACCCCGTATCACCACCACCGATCACGACCACATGTTTGCCCGTGGCCAGAATGTCTTTCTGGTCGACAATAGGCTCACCCGCCAGGCGGCGGTTCTGCTGGGTCAGGAAATCCATGGCGAAATGCACGCCGTCGAGTTCCCGCCCGGGTACGGGCATGTCGCGGGGATGCTCTGCACCACCGGTCAGAACAACCGCGTCGAACTTTTCCTGAATTTCCTCAATCGAAATCGTTACGCCGATGTTGCAATTGGGGCGGAATTCCACGCCCTCGGCCCGCATTTGTGACATGCGCCGGTCAATAACGCGCTTTTCCAGCTTAAAATCGGGAATGCCGTAACGCATCAAACCGCCGATGCGGGCGTTCTTCTCGTACAGCACCACTGAATGGCCGGCGCGGGCCAGCTGTTGGGCACACGCCATGCCGGCGGGGCCAGAACCAACAACTGCAACGGTCTTGCCCGTTTTGTGCTTGGCAATGCGGGGGACGATCCACCCTTCCGCCCAACCTTTTTCGATGATCGAAACTTCGATGGTTTTGATGGTGACCGGCTCATCCGTGATGTTCAGGGTGCAGGCGGCCTCACATGGGGCGGGGCAAATGCGGCCTGTAAATTCCGGAAAATTGTTGGTTGATTGCAGTATACGCAATGCGGCATGCCAATCGCCCTGATAAACCAGATCGTTCCATTCGGGAATAATATTGTCGACCGGGCAGCCGCTATGGCAATAGGGAATGCCGCAATCCATACAGCGCGCGCCTTGCTGGCGGGCCTCCGGCTCGGTCAGGGGAATGGCGAATTCATCATAATGCTTTAGGCGATCGGCTGCCGGTGCGTAGGAGCGGTCGCGACGTGCGACCTCCATAAAGCCTGTTGGTTTACCCATACTGTTTACTCACCCCCTACGGCAACGGACTCACCAGCAAGCTGGTCATTCGCACCGGATTGTCCCTTGGTCTGCGCCTGCTCTTTCGCCAGTTCATCAGACTGAACCTGCATTTCCTGCAAGGCGCGGCGATAATCCACCGGCATGACCTTGACGAAACGCGGCAGGTACTCATCCCAATTATCCAAAACCATTTTTGCCCGCGCGCTACCCGTGTAGCGTAAGTGGTTATCTATCAAACCGTGCAGACGCTGGGCGTCATAACGGGTCATGTCATGGATCAGGTCGACCCGGCCATGGGTTTCCAAATCGCCACCCTGGTGATCCAGATCTTCGAGAACCTGATCCTCATCCGCGATTGGTTCCAGCTCAACCATGGCCATGTTACAGCGCAGATGGAAATCACTGCTTTCATCCAGGACATAGGCAATGCCGCCACTCATCCCAGCGGCAAAGTTCCGGCCCGTATCACCCAGAACAACGACAACGCCGCCGGTCATATATTCACAGCCATGATCACCAACGCCTTCGACCACCGCCGTGACGCCGGAATTTCGTACCGCGAACCGCTCCCCCGCGACACCACGGAAATAGCACTCGCCCGAGACGGCACCGTATAAGACCGTGTTGCCGATGAGGATGTTTTCCTCCGGCGTGATGGTGGAGATCTTGGGCGGATAGATCACCACCCGGCCGCCAGACAGGCCCTTGCCGACATAATCGTTGGCATCGCCTTCCAGCTCAAACGTTACGCCGTGGCTGAGGAACGCGGCAAAGCTTTGCCCCGCACTGCCTGTGAATTTGGCATGGATGGTATCGTCTTCCAGGCCGGCCCCGCCGTACTTTTTGGCAATCTTGCCCGACAACATGGCACCAATGGTGCGGTTGATATTCTTAACCGGCAGATCGATCCGTACGGCTTCCCCACGCTCAATTGCGGGTTCGGACAATTCGATCAGTTGGTTATCCAGGGCCTTTTCCAAACCATGGTCCTGGGGTTCGCAATTGCGGATCGCGACACCCGGTCCCGGCTGCGGCATATGCAGCAGTGGAGCCAGATTTAGGCCCTTAGCCTTCCAATGGTCGACAGCGCCGCGCATTTCCAGGCGTTCACGTTGGCCGATCATCTCAGAAAATGTGCGGAAACCCAATTTGGCCATCAGTTCACGCACTTCTTCAGCCAGGTAGGTGAAGAAGTTGATCACGTGTTCCGGTTGACCGGGGAACAGCTTGCGTAATTCCGGATCTTGGGTCGCGACACCCACAGGACATGTGTTGAGATGGCATTTGCGCATCATGATACAGCCCTGAGAGATCAAGGCCGCCGTCGCAATGCCGAATTCATCCGCGCCCAACAGCGCGCCGATAACCACATCTCGTCCCGTGCGCAGGCCGCCATCAACCTGGACCGCGATGCGGCCACGCAGGCCATTCATGACCAGGGTCTGGTGGGTTTCGGCCAGGCCGATTTCCCACG
>JAPKBD010000374.1 GCA_028824965.1 Alphaproteobacteria bacterium
CGTATTGTATCGCTTGTCTCCGGTGCAGAAACCCATGTCACAACCGTGCGTAAACGGGTGGTCGACGCCACATATTTGAACGTCACCGTGCCCTCCACGCAACCGCCCCGATACGCAGTGGATCCCGGCGTGGCTTGTGTGCCCCCGAATGAGTTGCCCAAAGTTGCGGCACCGTATGAACGTTACGTGGTGATCGGTGCAGGCAAGACCGGCATCGATGCCTGTTTGTGGCTGTTGCGCAATGACGTCGCGCCGGAACACATCATCTGGATCATGCCCCGTGATGCCTGGATGAATGATCGGGCCAATATCCAGTTCGGCGGTGAATTCTATGAAAGAAGCCTGCGCGGCAGGACTTTGTTCTTTGAGGCGGCGGCCCGCTCGGAAACTCTGGAGGATCTGTTTCTGGGCCTGGAAGACTGCGGGCAGCTGTTGCGCCTGGATAAAGACGTCTGGCCCACCATGTACCGTTGCGCCACGGTCACCAATGCCGAGCTGGAACAACTGCGCCGCGTCGAAAACATCGTCAGGCTGGGCCGTGTTTCACACCTGAAAGAAGACGCAATAGTGCTGGCCGACGGCACCATCCCCACAGACGCCAACAGCTTGCACATCGACTGCACCGCAGACGGCCTGCCCCCGCGCCCGGCCAAGCCAATATTCGAGGGGGAGGCGATCATCTTGCAGACGGTCCGTCCCTGCCAACAAACCTTTTCCGCCGCCCTGATCGGCCATGTGGAAGTGGCATTCGATGACGATGAAATCAAAAACCAGCTGTGCCAAGTCGTACCCAACCCAGACAGTCACATAGACTGGCTCAGCTTCACTCTGGGTACCATGCAGGGGCAAAGAACCTGGACCGCGAATGACAACGTCCGAGAATGGCTAAAATCCTGCCGCCTGGACATCTTCAGCAGAGCCGCCGCAGACCGCCCGACAGACTCCGAAGTAATAGACGACCTCACCCGCCGCGCCGCCGGCAGTGGCAAAGCGGCTATGGCCAGGTTAGTGGCGTTGCTGGCGGCGCATAGCCCCGTGGTCAATTTGGTGGCACCCAATAGACCTGATTGATAGACTACAAAGACGAAAAATCAACGAAGACGGGACGGGGACGCCATGATTGCATTTCTTGATGAGCCGAAGATTGCCGAATTATTGGATATGGCGGAATTGATTGAAGTTGAGGCCGCTGCCCTGGCTTCCTTTTCCAACGGTGAGGTGGTTCAGCCCGCGCGCACGATCTTGAATGCGGAACCGGCGGGCGGTTTTTTTCTGACCATGCCGGCCATCGGCGATACCATGGGGATCAAGATGGTGACATTATTTCCCGGCAATGCGGACCTTGGGCTGCACACCCATCACGCCCTGATTACCATGTTTAACCCAGGCACCGGCGAACCCCTGGCCGTGCTGGATGGCCGCCTGATTACAGAGATGCGCACCGCCGCCGTCTCCGCCGTCGCGACCCGCCATCTTGCAAACCCGGACGCCCGTGTGCTCACCATTCTGGGCAGCGGTGTGCAGGCGAAAAGCCATCTGGAAGCTATGCGTCTGGTCCGCGATATAGACGAAGTGCGGGTGTGGAGCCGAACGCCTGAGAATGCGAAGGCCTTCGCGGATACTCATGGCGCCACGGCGATGGATATAGAGGACGCTGTGCAAGGTGCCGATATTGTCGTTTGCGCCACCACGGCATTTGAGCCGGTTTTGTCGGGTGCCTGGTTAAAGCCCGGTGCCCACGTCAACGCAGTGGGTTGGAATTCACCCGAAGGGCGGGAGCTGGACGACAACGCCATGGCGAACACGGTGGTGGTGGAAAGCCGTGACACCGCCGCCGCCGAAGCCGGCAATATCCGCGGGTCAGGCTGCCCCATCTATGGTGAGATCGGTGAAATCGTGGCCGGCACCGTCGCCCCGCCAGGGCCGGGAACGACAACTATCTTCGACAGCATCGGCATGGCCATAGAAGACATCGCCGCCGCCGGCTTGGTTCTATCGAAACATCAGGGGTAGTTTGAGACGCATGGTGGCGCGTAATAGCTCAACTGGCGGCGCAATAAAGTTCAAACTGAGTATGGAATTAAGTTAACTGTCACCGAAACCACCTAACGACAGGGAAATTCGGATGAAAGTGCCATTGCAATGATATCCGTTGCCGTGGCCTGCCCGGTATTTTTATGCGCTTTCAGCCATGCTGTGACGGCGTCGATCAATTGGCCTTTCGTGGTACCATCGGGCGTGCAGATGCCACGGCCGCGCAACTGCCGGCCATTGCCACTTTCGGCTTCGAGAATTGCTATGATTTTGCGTGAACAATAGGTCTTGTCCCAGCTATTCGGGCCGCCGCAATATTTGCGAAGATCGTCGCCGCTGAGACCTACTTCCGCCCGGGCCAGCCCTGAAAAACCAACAAGAAACACAAGCAGCAAAAACAAACGCATCGTTACGACTCCCATAAAGATTAAGGGGCGCTTTTGCCCTATCCGACCATGCCATGCAAAAGTTTTAAAGGTCCAAAGATTTGGAATAGGCCCTAACTTTTTTTCAAATTCCCCGTGCTCAATCTGTCACGTCTTAACCCGCATCTTCCAGATCAATGCCGAATGTCAGCAGGAATTTTGAGGTCATGATGTAGTAGGTGATGGCGATGGTGAGTTCTACCATTTCCTCCTCGTTCAGGTGCTTGGCGACAGCATCGAAGGTGGCGGATGCACCGGCACCTGGGTTGGCGTTGTTGACCAGGTCGTCGGCGTAGTCGAGGACGGCTTTTTCCAACTCGTTGAAGGCGTCGTTGGCCGAACCTGCTTCCAAGGCTTCGATCTGGTTTTCGGGAATGCCGACGCGGCGGCCGATGGCTTTGTGGGCGATGACTTCGTAGTCAGCGCCCAGCTGGATGCCGACGCGGGTGATGGCCAACTCCCGCAGGCAGGCATTCAGTATACCATGGTCCCGAATGACATTGCCCAGGCGGCAATAGTTGGTCAGATGGGATTCTGAATGGGACATCATGCGGAAGATGTTCTTGTTGCCCACCCGCTCCATAATCTTTTTGCCCCGTTCGGACAGGTGGTCAGTGGTCGCATAATCAAGTCGTGCCATAAAATGGGTTTCCTCTTTCAATTTTTATTATTCAGCTGCTTGCGCTTCTTCGGGCGGGGTCCATTTCGTGCGCATGGTGACCAACTCTTCTGCGGCTGAGGGGTGAATGCCGACCGTGGCATCGAACTGCGCCTTGGTGGCGTTGCAACGTAGCGCGATGCCGATGCCCTGGACCATTTCGGCGGCATCCGGCCCGACCACATGACAGCCCAGTACACGGTCTGTTTTCGCATCCACCACCAACTTCATCATGGTTTTTTCCTCCGACGGCGTCAGGGTATGTTTCATAGGCGTGAAGGTAGATTTATAGATATCCACATCGCCAATCTCTGCCCGGGCTTCCTCCTCCGACAAACCAACGGTGCCGCAGCTGGGTTGGCTGAAGACGGCAGCGGGCACATCCCGGTGGTTGGGCTGGCGGGGGTTGTTGCCAAACACCGTGTCGGCATAGGCATGGCCTTCCATCAACGCAACGGGCGTTAGGTTGATGCGGTCGGTCAGATCACCCACTGCATGAATGTTGGGGATATTGGTTTGTGACCATTCATCCACCTTCACAGCACCGCCCTTGGCCAGTTCCACACCAACCGCTTCCAGGCCCATATCGCCGCTATTTGGATGGCGGCCGGTGGCATACATGATCAGGCCCGTATCCAGGGTTTCGCCGTTGGTCAGGCTCAAACGATAGCCAG
>JAPKBD010000375.1 GCA_028824965.1 Alphaproteobacteria bacterium
CGCTGCAATTTCTTTTTCAGGGCACGAAGCGCCTGATCGACGTTATTGTCGCGAACACTGACCTGTACCAGTGGTCTTCTCCTTAAAAAATCGCAGAATTTTGCTGGTTACAGCAAAAAACCCGATGATTAAATGATATATTCAAGGTCCGAAAAGACGGGCGCAAATACGTACTCGCCAAGCTTCACCAACCGATTGTCGCAGTTTATAGCCCAACACAACGGCAATGTGAAGCACTGAGATGGTCAAAAGACAATCAATTTATCCAACAAAACGAACCCGAAAAATTCCAAATTCATGTCAATTCTACAACATATCACCCCGGGCCCAGGTGGCGTGGAAGCCTTCGGGGATACGGTAGGGCAAGATCAGTTTACATACCGGGGCTGCGGAAAAATTCTGGGCATCTATAATATGTACTTCTGACTGCCCGGCTTCTGCGTTGCGCACGAAGCTGACCAGATAGCCATGATCTTCTGCCTTTGCACCAACTGCCGGCGCAAAGGGTGCCTCTGAATAGGTATAGCCGGGGCCTGCGCTGTGCATCTCCGCAGCGCCGGTTTCGAGGTCAAATTTCATCAGGCCGGGAAAATTGATCACCGGTTCGTGGCGGATCTGTGCGCAATAGGCATAGCGCATCTGATCACCCATGACGGAATTATTCCAAGTGGGGAATTCCGCATTCCACTTGTCATCCAACAGGCCTTCCTTGGTCGCCCCGGTCACCAGATTTACCGACCAGCGGTACAATCGGGCATCCAGGCCGTGACGGCCCATGATGGTGACGATGGATTGCAGGTCTGGGTTACCTTGGCCGTCAGTATGAGGCTGAATACGGCAGCCGGTCATATGTAGCCAATCGCCCTCCTCCCAGGCATTGATGGTGTGCAGGATGTAACAGGGTGCGAACTCATACCAGCGGATATCCGCACCCGTACCGCTACCCGTACCATGGCGGGGCAGGACACCAAACCGCGTCGGCCAGTCTTCTTCAAAGCGTAGTTTGACCCGGCCATGGGCATAGGCGTCCTCATCATAGATCAAGGGCAGATCATGCAGGATCGTATAATTATGAGAGATCCACATATCATGAGGCAGACGGGGACCCGGAAGCTCTACCGGGGTAAAGGCGGTCATCACGCCGTCTTTATTGATCACACCATGGTTCATATAGGGGTAATCACGGCTGTAATCGAAAAACACAAAATCGTCCGTGCTCTCATCAGTTTTTGAATGGGCGGATATTTTCGTCGTCCGTTTGCCGCCAAAATCCGCCTGGCCCAAAGGCTCCAACGTGACAGGATCGATCAAATAGGGATCGCCGGAGATATACCAGGTCGCGATCAACTTACCCGCATGCATGACAACATCCGTATTGGCGGTATCTTTCAGCGGCATGTCGGGCCGGTCGCCGCGACGGGCGTCAAGCATGCCGCCCCACAGGGCCTCTCCCGCCACCGCTTCCTCCTCAAAGCAGGCGGTATGGATCCACTTGTTACGATAGGTGGCGCGCCCGTTCTTGAACTGCACGCTATGCAACATCCCGTCGCCGTCATAGCGGTGGTAGTTGCCAAGGGGCGGGTGCTGATTGTTCGGGCCATTGCGCACATAGATCCCATCCAGATCAGTTGGCACCTCACCCTCAACGGCCATATCCTCAAACGCCACCACATGTTCGCCGTCTATTGGCGCATAGTTGCCTTCAAGATATTTGTTCACCGGATAAGATCGCCTCGCCCTGACCTGGCTGGACATGTTCCCAACTCCCCATCTGATTACAGAAATTAGTATCCTATACCAACCATACAACAAAGGTGCTGTTTGCGCATAGGCAATGGCGGCCTATACTTGCCCGCAACAAAATGGCTTTGGGGAAGGAATTTCAGGAATGTCAGATTCATCAAACGACGGTGCGCAGTCGGGGCGTCGCATCCCAACCTATCAAGCCTTGGCCCACGATCTTAAAAACTTTGGCGTTGAATGCGTGTTCGGTTTGATGAGCGATGATACAGCATTATTCGCGACCGAAATCGACACCATTGGCATTCCTTTCATCGGTGGCCGTCATGAGAACAATGCCATCGCCATGGCGGAGGGTTACGCCTCCACCACCGGGGGTTTGGGCATCGCGATCATTGGCCGCGGGCCTGCGGCGGCGAACGGTATGCATGCCGCTGTATCTGCCTCCCGCACCGGCTCCAAAGTTTTGATCATCTATGGTGAGATGCCTGTGGGTGGCGGCGCGGTCAATACAATTGGCCCCGACTATAAAGCCTTCAACGCCAGCGGCGTGCTGGCGGCTGCGGGATTGCAGACATTCTCCCCCAAATCACCGCAAGCGGCCCGTGCGGCGCTGAACGATGCCATCGTCATGGCCAGCCGCGGCAGCGCGGTGACCCTGCATTTGCCGGTCGATGTGCAAACGGCGGAAATCCTCGTGCGCGATGATGATCCGGGCATTGTCGTGCCCGCACCCCCACCTGGTACCGCGGCACGAAGCCAAGGGATAGACGCGGCCTTGGCCTTATTGGCCAACAGCGAACGCCCTTTGATCGTGGCGGGTCTGGGGGCCCATCGGGCCGATGCGGGCGCGACGTTGGAGGCGCTGGCGGAAAAAATCGGCGCGTTGCTGATCACCTCGGCGCGGGGCAAAGATATGTTCCGGGGCAACCCCAATAACCTTGGCATTATCGGCTCATTCTCACATTCCATGGGCCGGCGCTATGCAGAACAATCCGATTGCGTGCTGGTCTTTGGTGCCGGGTTGAACTTCCTGACCATGAGTTTTGGCCATTCCCTGCCTGCCGTGCCCCTGATCCAGATCGATCGGGTGCGCAGCAATATCGGACGCTGGACCAGCGCGGATGTAGCTTTGGTCGGCGATGCGCAGCTGGTGGCAGCGCAATTGCTGGCGGCGGCACCCGAACGCGGGGAGGCTTCGAAGCCATTTCATACCCCCGCCGTCCGCAAGGATATTGCCGACTTCGACATCGCATCAGATTTTCAGGCGGCCCACACAGCGCGCACGGTCGATCCCCGCGCCCTGGCGATGGAGCTGGACCGGCTGCTGCCTGATGATCGCGACCTGGTTTATGACGCCGGGAACTTTTTGGGTGCCGTCCCTTATATTGCCGCGCCCGGGCCGGGCCATTTCAAGTTCACCTCGGAATTCGCCTCCCTGGGCCTTGGTTTCGGCACCGCCCTGGGCGTGGCCAAGGCCCGGCCCGAGACGACGACCGTGCTAATTGTCGGCGATGGTGGCTTTGTTATGAGCATGAACGATTTGGACACGCCGGTCAGGGAGGACCTGCCCCTGGTCATCATATTGATGAATGACTGCGCCTATGGGGCGGAGCTGCACCTGCTGCGCGCCCATCAACAACCGGTCGAAAAATCGCTGTTTCCGGATATAGATTTTGCCCCCGCTGCCGAAGCTTTTGGTTATGAAGCAGCAACCATACGATCCCTGGATGATCTGCACGCCATCGCACCTATGCTGCAAAACCCCGACGGCCCGGTCTTTCTGGATTGCAAGATCAACGCCGATATCGCCGCACCGTTCATGGGTGAGTTCGCCGAATTCGAGGCGCGCAACCGAGGGCATAAGTAGGCCCCATTGTTAGACGAGACAAAAATTCTGGTCTGTCAAACCTGCCCCCGATACGCGGCCAATCCTGGTCACGAGACAACCAACGGTGCCGCATTGGGTGAGGAGATAAAGGCGCTTCTTAGTCCGGGCGACCAGGACAACGTCCGCATCGTCAACTGCCTGGCGGGCTGCAAAAACCC
>JAPKBD010000376.1 GCA_028824965.1 Alphaproteobacteria bacterium
AGGGATGGAATACACCTTAACCTACCGTCCAATTTTCCGGGACCACCTCAGTCATCAGTGGTGAAATCGCAAAAATCGGCAAAGTCCAAGGTGATCTGATCCGCTCCGTTTTAGGATAGGCCCCCAGAGGCGCAGGCCCCCAGAGTCGCAGGCTGCATCTTGAAATTTCCCCGCCCCGGTAGCGTTGGAATACCGTTGCTATATAGTTGCAGCTATTTGCAGTACGCGGCGGGAGTTTGTCAGTATGGAATTATTTGATTTGAGCGACCGGGTCGCCATTGTCACCGGTTCAACAAAGGGCATTGGCAAGGCGATTGCAGCGCGTATGTGCCAGCATGGTGCCAAGGTGGTGATCTCGTCCCGCAAGGGCGATGCTTGCGATGCGGTAGCGGTGGAGATCAACCGCGATTATGCCGCGATGGGCGGTGAGGCTATTTCCATTCCCGCCCACGTGGGTGTGGACGAGGATCTGCGCCGCCTGGTGGATCAGACGTTGGATAAATGGGGCAAGATTACAACCCTGGTCCCTAACGCCGCGGCCAATCCATATTATGGCCCCTCAGCTGAAATGCCGGAAAGCGCGTTTGATAAGATTTGGGAGGTCAATGTCAAAAGCGTATTTAAGCTGTGCCATATGGTTTTGCCGGGCATGGTGACGGCGGGCAGCGGTTCGATCATTATCATCGCCTCCAACTCCGGTCTCAAGGGTTCGGTTGAATTGTCAGGCTATTCCATTTCAAAAGTCGCAGAACATCAGATCGCCCGTAATCTGGCCGTGGAATATGGCCCCAAAGGCATCCGCGTCAATGCCATCGCGCCAGGCTTGATCAAGACGGATTTTGCCAAAACCCTGTGGACCAACCCAGACCGCCTGGCCCGTGTGGAAAACTTAATCCCTTTGCGTCGCATTGGGGTGCCGGATGAAATTGCCGGGGCGGCAGTGTTCCTGGCCAGCGATGCGGGGGCATTCCTGACCGGACAGGTTTTGAATATTGATGGCGGTAACGCCGTCGTTTAGGGGCGGTTGTGTAGGGAGCGTTTTTGATGGCGCAATTAATTATTGGTGGTTGTGGTTTTGTCGGATTGAATATTGCTGAGGCGTTGCTGCGCCGGGGCGATGACGCCGTATTGTTTGACGCTAATACCCTGAACCCCGCCGCCCGGGCCGCGTTTGAGGCGTTGCCGGGCAGGTTTGAGGTTATTGCCGGCGATGTGCGGGAGCCTGCCTCCGTCGCTTCAGCCTTCGCGGGCCGAGATATCGCCAGGGCCATTGATGGGGTCTATTACGGTGCCGCCATGACGTCGGGCCCCGTCCGCGAGCGTGAGATGCCGGCCCAGGTGTTGCAGGTCAATCTGCTGGGCCTGGTCAATGTCATTAAGGCGGCGGCTGATGCGGGCGGTGTTCGCCGCATCATCAATATCGGTTCAGGCTCCGCCTATGGTCGCCACCGCATGGATGGCGAAGGTGCGCTGGATGAGGCAACAACGCCATCGGACCCCGAAAGTCTGTATGGTATTTCCAAGCTTGCGACCGAGGCAGTAAGCCGACGCCTGGCGGAACTGTTGGCGATTGATATCCGCTCCGTCCGTCTGGCGGCGGTCTATGGTCCATGGGAAATCGACAGCGGTGCCCGCGACACGCTCAGCCCATTGATGCAAGCTGCTTTAGGGGCGATGGGGGGAGAAACAGCGACATTGCCCCGCCATGATTATCAGGACTGGGTCTATTCCCGTGATGTGGCAACAGCGTTGTTGGCCCTGATGGCGGCCTCTGATCCAGGACATGATCTATATCATATCGCTTCCGCCACGCCCTGTGGTGTAATGGACTGGTGTGCTGCCCTGGCAGGACAATATGGCGACTTTCAATACGGCTTAGCCAAAGATGGTGCGGCGGCGACGATCAATTTGCATGGCGACCGGGATCGCCGTCCTTTATCGGGTCGGCGTCTGACAGCGGACATTGATCATACCCTGCCGAGCGAACCGGAAGCAGCCTTTGCCGATTTTTTGGATTGGATGGCCCAACACGGGGCTTTCTGGGACAAGTAAAAAGAACAAGACAAAAAAGATTTTTGAGGAGACGGACAGATGAAGTTTGGTATTTTTTACGAGCACCAATTACCCCGGCCCTGAAAGCACGACAGCGAATATAATCTGCTGCAGAATTCCCTGACCCAGATCGAATTGGCCGACAAACTCGGCTATGACTATGCCTGGATGGTGGAGCATCACTTTTTGGAAGAATATTCCCATGCCTCGTCTCCGGAGACTTTTCTGGGCGCGGCCTCCCAACGCACGAAAAATATCCGCCTTGGCTACGGAATTATTCAAACGACGACGAACCAACCCCATCGCGTTGCCGAAAAGGTATCGACCCTGGATCTGCTGTCAGGCGGTCGTGTGGAAATGGGTATGGGGGAGGGGGCGGGCCCTGCCGAATTGCACCCCTTTGGCACCCAGGTCCGCAGCAAGCGGGAACGTTGGCTGGAATCCATTCAGGCCATCATCCCCATGTTCACCAAGGAGGACTGGGAATTTCATGGTGAGTTCCACGATTTTCCCGCCCGCAGCGTGCTGCCGAAACCATTCCAGAAACCGCATCCGCCCCTATGGGTTGCTTGCTCCAACATCCAGACAATTACCCAGGCCGGACAATGGGGCATGGGTGCCCTTGGCTTTACCTTTGTCTCGCCCGATGCAGCGACGGCCTGGGTCAATCACTATTACAATAATATTTTGAATAACCGGCAGCTGATAACCGACTATCCAATCAACCCCAATGTTGCCATGGTGTCGGGCTTCATGTGTGCGGAAACGGATGAGGAAGCGATAGAGAAGGCGTCTGGTTGGACTTTCTTTATCTTTGCCCTGTCGCATTATGGCCGGGCAGGCATTGATGCGCCGGGTAAGTCGGATTTGTGGAGCCTGTATCAAGATTGGCGCGGTTCGGAAAAGGCACAGGATGCCTTGAAGGCCGGCCTGATCGGCTCCCCCGCCACCATTCGGGAAAAGTTGCGCCAGTACGAAGCGGCCCATGTGGATCAGGTGATCCTGTTGAACCAGGCCGGCAAGACGTCGCACCAGGATATTTGTGACAGTTTGCAAATGTTTGCGGACGAGGTGATGCCGGAATTCCATGCCCGCGAGCCCGAACATCAGCAATGGAAAGAACAGGTGATGAGCGGTGCCATCACGTTGGATGATCTGGATACCCAACCCTACGACATCTTCAGCCATCAAAACGAAGACATCGTGCGGTTGAGCCCGGAGCAGTTGAAGGCCCACATGGCGGCCAAGGAAGCGGCCCAGCGTGAAGCTGCGAAAGCCGCCGATGGTGCAGCGGATTAATCGTCGAAGATTGAATGGAGAATGGCCGCAGTGCACCACACGTATGCGCCGGGCTATGTCGTGATTATAAAATTTTAACTTGGACGCGGGTACTCTATGGGCCGTGTGCTTTCCATGTGTCAGTTTCAAAAAGTTATATTTTATGGTTTCTATTATTCAACTGGCCACCCGCCTATCAGACCTGCCAAATTGTCAGGTTTTTCTTGATGCATGGCATGGCTGGCGCGGCGACAATGTTTTACCGCTTCGTGGTGACGTTCGTCCAGAAGATCTTCGCGCCACCATGTCGACCATCACGATCCTGGAAATGATCACACCGGAACAGGTTATAATTCGCAAATATGCCTCTAATATGATCGATCGGACTGGCCAAGATATGAAGGGTGTTAACATCATGGAGATAGCGAACCCTGATCATCGCCA
>JAPKBD010000377.1 GCA_028824965.1 Alphaproteobacteria bacterium
CCGTCACTTCAAAATCATCGTCATCACTCATTACTGACTTAACCTTTCCTTTGTAGTGCTAAATTTAGCATAGAAGTCCTCCCGCTCACCAGCCTTCTCAGCAGGCCCGCAACGCAGTGCCCACCGATTTTCCATAGGAATCGCCTCAAGGGCCTGTACACTATTGGTAGTCGATCAAAAAAAGGGACACTTCTAATGAGCCATGTAAAATACATGGAGCGCATCGCGGCCTACTACCGTGCCCAAGGGTACGAAAAGGAATATGTCTGGGCCCATTTTGATGACGTTCCGTTCACCCCCCTGAAAAAACCATTATCTGAAAGCGTCTTAGCGCTGTTCTCCACGTCCGATGTTTCGATCAAACGGGCGGACGGTGATGCGCTGCCCGATGAAGAGACCCGGGTTGGCGCGGTCTATTCCGTGCCCTGGAACACACCGACAGATAAATTATACAGCCGTCAGGAAAGCTATGACAGCCACGCCACAAATTTGGACGATGTGGATGCTTTTTTGCCTTTGACCCGGTTGCGGGAATTTGCCGAGGCCGGCCGGATCGGCACCACGACGGCGAACTTTCACAATATCAACCGTGGCTACAGCCAGCGACTGATGCTGGAAACAGCAGCCCCTGCCGCCCTGGCCAAATGCCGGGATGAAGGTGCCGACGTCGCTGTCTTCACACCTGTTTGACCCGTCTGCCACCAGACCGTGAGCCTGGTAGCAAGATATCTAGAAGAACACGGCATCCCGACAGTCATCATCGGCGGTGCACGTGACATTACGGAACATTGCGGCGTGCCCCGCTTCGTCTTCACCGATTGCCCCCTTGGCAGCCCGTGTGGGGAGCCGTTCAATGCCCAGATGCAGCAAAGCATCGTCGGCATGGCCCTCGATCTATTGGAAACAGCGACAGGCCCCCGCGCCTTTACCCCCTCCAACATTCCCTGGCATGGCGGTGAAGAGTGGAAAAAAACCGTCTTTACGCCAGAACAACCACTGCTCTCAGCCCAGGGCATGAAAAACTGGGAAATACGAAAACAGCGATACCGCGATCAAAAAGACGCGGGGTAAGGGGAGCCGGCTTAGCGGAAAATGTAAATCGGGCTGGACCAGGTGAAATGTCCATCCTCGTGGGTGACCCGGACGTAGAGCGCATTGTCGCGGTCATCCACGAGATCAATGCGCCGCTCTATGTTGGCTTTGAAATAGGGGTTTACGTCCGGCAGGCGGCAAATTCGGATGCGCCGGTCGATACCGCCGTTGGCAAAGATGATTTCGTCCCGGCCAATATCTGCAATATCAATGTCTTCTTTTACCAGGGCAGTGTTGATCCGAAGGGTCCCGGCGTGGGGGTCCTGCAATACGGCATCGAAGCCGCCGATACCGCCCGTGGTTAGGGCCTGCCACTCAAGCTGGGCGGGGGATGTCAGCGTGAAGGTTTTATCCACATTGTAGTGATTGATGGGCGCAAAACTTTCGAAACCGTTGCCGGTCAATGCCGCGTGGCCGTCCCAAACTGTTTCCCGGCCCCGCCCCCTGTATTCCGAGCCTTCCCAAATGACACGAATGCGCCGGCCAGGTTCATTCTCTGCATAAGGCCGGAAGACCTCCACCGTTTCCAGGCCGTTGCGAATATCGATCCGCTCAATCGGCGACGGGCCATGGACATCAACCTTGAAGATCACGCTTTGATCACCCGAGCGCAGGATATCCCCCATCATGGCCCGGTCTACTATTTCCGACCTGACATCACCCAAATTCGGGTCCTCGGGAAACAGTTCCGCCTTTGTGTCAAACTCAACGCCCGTGCTTAGGATCACCCGGCTGCCCGTGGTGCCATAATGGTGGCGTTTTTTCAGGGCTTCCATCAATCCAGCACGGGTGAAGCTGGAGGCCAGGACACAGGTCAATCCGCCGTAGGAGCCGAATTTTGAAGAGCCTGGATGGGAGGCACCCGGCCGGCCCTTGTGGCCATCGGAATTGGAAACGATGCCGACCCGATAGCCCTGCTCAAACGCATCATTGATCAACCATTCAAACGTGCCCCAGGCGGAATGCACTTCGACGGATCGTTCCAGGCGATCATCATGGGCCATTTTGATGTCGGCGTATCGCCCGCCAATATGGGCAAAAACAGTGCAGTCTTCCCCATCGAGGGCGCGAAATAACCCTTGGGCCGAATTTTCGTCACTTCCCGTGTCCGATAAATCATCCACCAAAGCATGGGATGACCGGTGGATCGGCCGCCCTTCATGCAAATGCAAAATGTTTCGATCACCGCCCAGGGCGGTATTGCCCGACCATTCCCAGCCGGGAAACACGATGAAGCTATCGTCGACTGTGAATTCCGCCGACAGCTCGTTCAAATGTTTCCAAAAATCGTTGGTGATTTGAAAGTCATTGCCTTGATGGACACAGATATCCAAGAACGCTTTGTCACGCGCAAATTCATAAAAATCCCGGGCCGAATTTGTCCCGATGGTTTCCTCTGACTGACCGTGCAGATCGCCCCAATAGGGCAACAGACGGGCGGACCCGGAAATGCGACAGGGGTTGGAACGGAAAACGACGGCACCATTTGCATCAATCAATTCGATGATCAGATCGCCTGTTGTCCGGACCCTGAGATCATCAAAAATTACGGCAAATGCACCCTTGGCAAATGTGACGGCATCGGGCAGGCCATCAACATCCATGTTCGCCACCACCGTGAACGTTTGGTCACACAGATCGGACGGATTGCCCCAATGGTCTTCGCCCTTCATACGGAGGGCAAACGGCGTCCCAGGACAGCGTTCTGTGGGCAGGATGGCTTTGAACAGGGTCGGGGGGCCGGGAATAATGGCAATGGTGGGTTGTTCAGGTAGCTCAACATAATTGTATGTCGCGAAGGCATCCACCAGGACCCTAAATTCAAACGTTTCCTCACAAAATGTCTGCACGCGAATACCGGGGCAGCCTTGGCGGCGGTCGCCAAAGCGTACGACGATCTCATCCCCCTCTCGCAGAAAGCCACGTACAACCTTGATATAAAGCGTTTTGTCCCAAGGCCGGATATTTCGCTTCATATCATATTCAACCTGCAGAATGGCACCGTTGGAGGCCTCTACCGTTGTAAAATTCGGTGCGGCGGGATTATCAAATTGCGGCCGCCCCATATCGGACGCAAACCGATGCACGACTTTAATGGAGCCGGTGTCATCAATGCCAAAATAACCGGCCCGATAGGACACCGTAAATTCCTGGTAAGAGCCGGCCTCAAACCGCCCCTCTGGTGAAACGGTGGCGGAACCCATTTTATCGACGTTGTAAGTGGAATGCGGCATCTTTGTGAGGCTCCTGGGCAGCGAATATTGCATCAAGATCAATCCAAAAATAGGGCCATCCTGGCGCGCGTCTGTCAACCAAGGCATGAAATCGGGAATATAGTAAGACCTGGCCGGCAGCCTATTGGCCCCGAACCTCAGAGACGCTATAAGTTCCCTTCAAAAAGGCGTAGCGAACTAATTATGAGGAGCAGACGAAATGACAGATCGCGTTACAGATCGAATTGAGCGGCATGGCCTTCAGGTCGCCACAATAATGGATGACCTGGTTGCCGACAAAGTCCTGCCCGGCACCGGCGTAGAGACAGATGCCTTTTGGCAATCCTTTGCCGCAATCATCCGCGACCTGGCACCAAAGAACAAAGCATTGTTGGCCGAGCGGGAAGATATCCAGGCAAAAATCGACGCCTGGCATCTGGCACGCCAGAGCCAGCAAATCGATG
>JAPKBD010000378.1 GCA_028824965.1 Alphaproteobacteria bacterium
GGCACTTTCCGGATCGGGATACCGCGATCCAGTACGTTCAGTCATTGTTCAACCTGAACCTGGATCGCAACAACATCGCCACGGTCCTGGACCGCACCTGGCAAACCGTAGGGTCAGAGGTGCATCTGCCGTGGGCACTGGATTGCCTTGTCATGCACCGCACCTGATTATCGTCAGCCCCTCCAGCTTTCGTCACAACGACGATGTCTGTGGAAAATTTCTGTGGGTAATGTCTGTGGAAATTATCTTGCCTCGCGCGCCCTATCGGGGCAGGTTTGGAAAAAGTCACAGATA
Source organism: Alphaproteobacteria bacterium (assembly GCA_028824965.1). GTDB lineage: Bacteria > Pseudomonadota > Alphaproteobacteria. The sequence continues at coordinate 295 of JAPKBD010000378.1, forward strand.
GCGTTGCAGACGGAGTTGGAGGCCGCGCGTGGATCAATTCGAACTCGCCCAACGGGCCCTAGTGGGCGGCAAGCATGCGACCGCGTTACGCTTGCTGATGCCCTTGGCCAATGGTGGCCACCCCCCTGCCCAAACAAAATTGGGTGAACTATACCGCCGCGGCCAGGGCGTCGCGCGAAATTATGAAGACGCATTGATATGGTTTCGCAAGGCCGCCAGCCTTGGTGATGGTGAAGCCCAGGCGACCTTGGGCGATATGTATTATGGCGGCGAAGGCCTCGCCCGCGATGACGGCAAGGCGGCCCAGTGGTATCATCAGGCTGCGGATCAATCGTTGCCGGATGCCCAGTACAACCTGTCAGTCATGTATCACAACGGCCAAGGGGTGAACCAAGACAACGTGCAGGCGCATATGTGGGCGAATATTGCCGGCACCTATGGCCACAAAAAAGCGCAGGCCATCCGCGATATCCTGGCCAAGCAAATGACCTTGGCGCAAATCGCGGAAGCCCAAAAAATGGCCCAAACGTGGCTGGCCAATCATGGCGACCACCAAGAAAGCTTCTCCGGCGAATGATTATTCTAAACCCCGCTGAACCCTTTCACAGACATAACGGGCATCGTCACCCACACCGTAGATGATCCCCGATTTTCGGCTGTGCAGATAGTTCAGGCCTAAAAAAAAGAGTCCCGGTTCCGTCGTTTCACCGCGCGCGGTTACGGGATAGCCATAGTCATCAAAGACATCCGCCTTGATCCAATTAAAATCAAAGCGAAAGCCCGTGGCCCAGATCACGGCAGAAACCCCTTCGTCGGCAAGATCCAGATGGCGCGGCTCTTCATAATCCGTCATCGCGGTAACAGCAGCATGTGATGCCTCGCCCTCATCCAAAGGTGCTGTCAGGCCATATTGGCCAATATTTTGGGCAATATGGTCATCCACATCGCGGCAGAAATTTGCCGCAAACTGATCGGCACGCTGGATGTTATCCCGCAGATCGGACTTCAGGCTCAATGCGGCGCCCTCAATGCCCTCAACCCGCCCGACGAGGCGAACGCCGCGGCGATGAAAGTCTTGCAAACTTAATGTATGGCCGCCGTCGCGGCCGGTCATCAACGGTTCCCCGCCAAAGCGTTTGCGTGGATCATCAAGGGCGGTCGCCGCACGATCCAGCAAGCCAAGACGGTTTTGCCAATCAATGGCATCCCTGCCCCGATAGCGCCTGGGCACGCGCCCGGCGCGGCTGACGCTCAAAACAACGTCCCGTCCGCCAATCAGCAGATCTTCAACAATTTGCCCACCCGACTGGGCCGACCCCACCACAAGAATACGACCGGGCGGTAATTGCGCTGGCGCGCGATAGTCCGGCGCATTAAGTGACAGGATGCCGGGTTTTACGTTGGCCGCGCAGGGCGGCAGATATGGCCGTTGATAATTCGACGTTGCGACAATAATCGCCCGGCATTTTATGGGGCCGTCCGTGGTCGCAAGCAGCCAGCCCCCGTCGATGGGAACAGCCCCTGTCGCCTCAACCGGACATCGAAGCGGCATGTTAAAGTCTTCGGCATAACGCTCCAAAAATTCAACGAAGGACCCGCCACTCATAAATCCATCAGGGTCCGTGCCATCATAATCTTGCCCCGGCAGACGAACGGTCCAGTTCGGCGTGACCAGGCAAAAGCTGTCCCAACGCCGATGCCGCCAGCTGGCCCCAATTTCACTTTTTTCCAGAACAACGTGCTCTATGCCCTTTTGCGCCAGGCAGGCGCTGGCCGATAGGCCCGCTTGTCCGCCGCCAATAACAACAACGTCCACTACGTCCACTCCTGCCATGGCTTATTGGGCAGCCGGTGTCGTCACGAAGCTGCCGTCCGTATCAAGTCGGAATTCGATATACCCGATGGGCGGCGGTGCCATACCCGTCTGGCTCAACATATTATGTACCTGCCCCCGATGATGGGCCTGATGCTGGCTTAGATTGGTAAAGTAGATATGCTTTGGAACTTCCCAGCGGTCCGGATTGTCCAACAAGGTCCAAAACCCGATTACCTCATCCATATTACTGCCATCAAGGCCCTTCGTCAGATCAATCCAGCGCTGATCTTCCTCCACCTGATGGGCGGCAAGGCCTGCAAAATCCTGATGCAGAAATTCATCCAGCGTCTTAAAGCTGGACTTCACCCCCTCCAACCGCTGCCGATACAAAATATCAACCAGCAGGATATGGTTCAAAGTCCCCAATATAGACCGAAAAAAGGCCGCTCGATCCTCTGCCAACTGTGAAGCCGTCAAAGTCCCGCAAGCCGCCGCTAGGTGCCGATTGGCCCAGGCATTGTAGTTCGCCAAAGTAGAGGGATGTGCAAGCATAAGATTATCGCACCCATTGCCAGTTGGTTGCCAGTTGGAGATTGCCGATGGAAACAACCTAGTTTCGCGACATCCCGGTGTCCAGCATCTCGCGTGATGGTCGTGCCAAAGAAAAAAATGGGTCAGCCATATTCAAGTGACGATTGCGGTGTGCGATAACGACGACAGTTAAAGAAACAGTCCATCGTATTGCGTTAGGCAAACTACAGCCGTAATTCAGCCAATTTCCAGTCACGCGTTGAGCCGGAGCCCGTTGCGCTGCAAACGCGCCGTCGCCACGCTGGGTAGGCGTGGGACCGCCGACGGTGCCGATACCTAAGTAGGGTTTCAAGGCGCCACCGAGGGGACCTTGAAGCGACCGATTTCGCGGCCGTTGCGATCAGGGCTATGTTTGTTGGATGCGAACGGCTATGCGGCATGTAAGAATGCAGGCGCAAATAAAGCTGGGAAGGAAAAAATGCGACATGCCAGTAGGTACAGTAAAATTTTTCAACAAGATCAGCGGCTTTGGCGTCATCAAACCTGACGAGGGTGGATCTGACGCCTTTGTGCATATCTCCGCATTAGAACAAGCCGGCATGTCCAGTTTAACAGAAGGCCAGAAGGTTCAATATGATCTGGAGGCGGGAGGCGACGGCAAGAGTACTGCTGCAAATCTGGTTGCTCTCGATTGATCTAGGTATCCCGCGTCGGCATCCGTAGCCGGCGATATCGGCTTTCGTCGCACAGAACAGACTGCGCCAGCATGCGTGTCTCGTTTGGATTCTTGTCGGCGACGATGACCGCGTGGGGCGGCTGGTTCACGGGCTTTACTAAATGTTCGACGACCCAGACCCGCCCTGGCCGGCCGATCTTTTCCAGCCGTTCACCGGCCTGAAGTGCAATTTTCTGAACAGACCGGCGCATTCGATTATCCTTGTTGGGCGTCACTAGAGCAGTTCCGATCAATTGTGAATGGCTTCACGAGCCTAAGTAATTGGAAAAATTGCTCGATTCTTAAGAGTCCCAAGCGTTTGGGCATTTTCTCTTCGGAAATGCTCTAACAGGTTGCTGAAAAACTCCCCCATCATCTCTCATTCTATGATTCAAT
>JAPKBD010000379.1 GCA_028824965.1 Alphaproteobacteria bacterium
TGAGAGCCACTTATAAATCGAACCCAAACTGTTCAAACAAACCGAGCCACCTCTAGAAAACTACGGCGACAAAATTAGGGCGATATTTTACGAAGCGCTCGGTCGGGCGCCTTGTTTTCATTCTATTCTAGGGAATTGCCTACAGCCCCATCTGCGCCAGGATCGCCGGCAGGACGGGACCTGTTTCATCGCCCATGGCGGCTGTCATGTCGAAATGGTCGGCACCGGGGACGTCCATGTATTGGGCGTCGATGCCGTTGGCTTGGCACAAATCGACGTAGGCGCGGGTTTGTTTGATCCATTCTGTGGTTTCTGCACCGCCCACGGGGACCAATAGAGGCAGGTTGCGGCGGGGCAGGTTTTGCATGGGCGAGACTGATGGGATCATGTCCGGCGTCAGGTGGATGGCGTCGTTGACGGTGATGCCCATAACTGGGGTTGGGTCATAGACGCCGGTCAACAACGCCGCACCCTTGATTAGATCGGCGGGCTGTCCATCAACCTCCCAGTCGCGGGCCAGTAACATCGCGCCCAGGTGCGCGCCGGCCGAGTTGCCGGAAATGAAGATGCGGTCGGGATCACCGCCCCATTCGGCGATATTGTCCTTGGTCCAAATCAGGGCACGGACAGTCTCCGCCATGATCTCGGGGAGGGTGGCGTTGGGGCATAGATCATAGTTGATGACCACGACGCAGGCACCTTGCTCTGTGAATGGTTCGGCAAAAAAGCTGACGTCGGATTTATCCTGAGCCCGCCAATAGCCGCCGTGGATATAGAATTGCACCGGGGCGTCTTCGGCTTCGGTCGGATAGACGTCCAACACCTCTAACGGGCCAGGGCCATAGCGCAGGTCATAGACGCCTTCGATCCGGCAGCGCGCCTCAGCCGAGGCGATGTTGCGGGCATCGATCTTGGGTTGATGGTCGGGGACCGCCACGCGAGGATTAAACTGCCGCTCAAAATCCTCAACCGAATAGTCGCCGCGATCGAATTCCGTCATGATCTATTCCTCCTACTCAGCCTTTATGCGAATGCGAACTTAAGCAAAAGCCTGCAAACCCGTCATGGCACGGCCCAGAATCAGGGCGTGGACGTCGTGGGTGCCCTCGTACGTGTTCACCGTTTCCAGGTTCACCATATGGCGCATGACATGATATTCGTCCGAGATACCGTTGGCACCATGCATATCACGGGCGGTGCGGGCAATATCCAGGGCCTTGCCACAGCAATTGCGTTTGATGATCGATATCATCTCCGGCGCTGCCCGGTGTTCATCGATCAGACGGCCCACACGCAGGCAGGCTTGCAGGCCGAGGGATATTTCCGTCTGCATATCGGCCAGCTTTTTCTGCACCAATTGCGTTCCTGCCAAGGGCTTGCGGAATTGTTTGCGGTCCAATGTGTATTGCCTCGCTGCCTGCCAGCAGAATTCAGCCGCGCCCATAACACCCCACGCGATGCCATAGCGGGCCCGGTTCAAACACCCGAACGGGCCGGACAGCCCCTTGGCCTCAGGCAAAAAATTCTCATCCGGCACGAATACATCTTCCAGCACGATGCCCCCGGTGATGGAGGCTTTCAGGCTCAACTTGCCCTCGATCTTCGGTGTGGAGAAGCCCTTCATACCGCGCTCTACCAAATAGCCGCGAATATCGCCGTTGTCGTCCTTGGCCCAGATCACGGCGACATCGGCGATGGGGGAGTTGGTGATCCACATCTTGGCGCCATTCAGGATCCAGCCGCCATCGACCTTTTTCGCCTTTGTGACCATGGACCCTGGATCGGAGCCGTGATCAGGCTCCGTCAAACCGAAACAGCCCACATGCTCACCGGTGGCCAGCTTGGGCAGGAATTTTTGCCGCTGTTCTTCAGTGCCATAGGCATAGATGGGATGCATCACCAAGGATGACTGCACGGAGGCGGCCGAGCGATAGCCGCTGTCCACGCGTTCCGTTTCCCGCGCGATCAGGCCGTAACAGACATAAGACATACCCGCGCAGCCATAGCCGTCGATGGTGGCCCCCAGCATGCCCATTTCGCCCATCTCGTTCATAATTTCGCGGTGGAACGTTTCCGTGCGCGTGGCCTGGATAATCCGGGGCATCAGCTTGTCATCGCAATAGCCGCGGATGGAGTCCTGGACCATACGCTCATCCTCGTTCAACTGATCGCTCAGCAAGAACGGATCTTCCCAGTTGAATGACCCGGTTGCGAGATAGTCGGTTTGGCTCTTGGCCCGGTCCGATTTCATGTCCGTGCTCATATCTGGGGGACTCCTAATGTGGTGCGGCGATCATATATCTATAAGATGGGTGCTCTTTTTAGCTAAAGAGAGAGCCTGGGACAATAGTTACAGATTGGCCGTCGAGAATGGCCTTAAAAAATATTTTCGAGGCGAGAACACAATTCTGCGACATTTTGTCCGTTGGGTCTGATTAGTCTTGAATTTACCGAGATAGAGGACAAAATGAGTTGGTTAATAATTCTGTAATCCGTTTACTCAATACTAATCATGATCGTTGCCAAAGGGCGGCGACAGGGTTGGACGCTATGGGGGATTGACTGTGGATTATAAAGGGCTGTTTGCGGATCGTTTGGCGGAACTTCGGGGTGAGGGGCGGTATCGCGTCTTCGCTGAGTTGGAGCGTCATGCAGGCAATTTTCCAAAGGCGACACGTCATGTGAATGGCAGATGTGAGGAAGTGGTCGTCTGGTGCTCAAATGATTATTTGGGCATGGGGCAAAATAAATCCGTCCTCTACGCCATGCATACGGCTTTGGATAAAGTCGGGGCGGGCTCTGGCGGTACGCGGAATATATCAGGTACCAATCACTATCATGTTCTGTTGGAGGAAGAGCTGGCGGATCTGCATGGCAAGGAAGCCGCGCTGCTGTTCACCTCCGGCTACATCTCTAACGAGGCGACGTTGTCCACCTTGGTGACGGCATTGCCTGGATTGATTATTTTCTCCGACGCTTTGAACCATGCCTCCATGATCGATGGTATTCGCCATGGTGGCGGGGAAAAGAAGATCTGGCGTCACAACGATACGGCCCATTTGGCGGAGCTGCTGGCACAGGCTGACCCGAAGGCGCCAAAGATCGTTGCCTTCGAATCGGTTTATTCCATGGACGGCGATATCGCACCCATCGCAGAGATTTGCGAAGTGGCAAAAAAATATGGTGCCCTGACCTATTTGGATGAAGTCCATGCGGTCGGCATGTATGGCCCCCGCGGTGCCGGCGTTGCCGCCCGTGACGACGTTATGGATCAATTAGACATTATTGAAGGTACCCTTGCGAAAGCCTTTGGCGTTATGGGGGGCTATATCTCCGCTTCTGCCGACCTGGTGGATGTGATCCGCAGCTATGCCTCCTCCTTCATCTTCACCACCTCTATTGCGCCGGTTATTGCAGCCGGTGCCCTGGCCAGCGTGCGGCATTTAAAAGCGTCCGATGAAGAACGCTTCCAGCACAAGGAGCGGGCTGCGACCTTAAAGCGGCTGTTCCATGATGCGCAATTGCCCGTCATGCCTTCGGTCAGCCACATCGTACCCTTGATGGTGGGCGATGCAGCGTTGTGCAAACGGGTCTCGGATGAATTGCTGGATGAATTCAATATCTATGTGCAGCCGATCAATTATCCGACCGTACCACGTGGCACCGAACGTCTGCGTTTTACGCCCACGCCGTTCCATGATGATGCGATGATGGAGGAATTGGTTGCCGCACTTCGGATTGTTTGGTC
>JAPKBD010000380.1 GCA_028824965.1 Alphaproteobacteria bacterium
TTAAATATTTTCGAACCACCCAATTGTAGGAAGTCAAACAAGTCGCAATGTGATTGTATCAATTGCCTCAAGCGATTTGCCATGGATTTGAGAAAAGGGAAATTACCGATGACAAAGATTGTTGTAGAGCAGATCGTCGAAGCGCCGGTCGCTGAAGTGTGGAAGTCGTGGGACAACTTTGGCAATATCGCCAGTTTCAATCCTAATTTGAAGGCGTCATTCCTGTTGGAAGGAAGTGCGAAAAGCGGCCTTGGTGCCCAACGCCAATGCGACATGTCGGACGGGAAGAATTACCTGCGTGAAGAGGTCATTGAATATGTGCCTGAGGAAAAACTGGTCATCAATATTTTCGAAGCCACCATTCCAATGAAATCAGGCACTGCGACATTTGAATTGACACCTGTGGGCAAGGGGCGGACGCAAGTGCGCATGACCATGAATATGGTGCCGAAAATGGGCGTCGTTGGCGCAATGTTGCTAGGCGCCATGAAACCAAAATTCAAGGCGATGCTGCAAGATCTTCTGCGTGGGAATGCAGCCTTTGTAGAGCAGGGTACGGTGATCAACGCAGCCGCATAAGGCTAAAATTCTGAACCGACGCTAAGCTTGCGCCGCTTCCAGTTCTTCTTCGGCTGCCAGCCAGGCGGCTTCTGCTGTGGCGAAATCTTTCTCCATTTGGGCCCGTTCCTGGTTCAGGGTGGCCAGTTTTGTCGGGCTTTCCTGATACAGGGCCGGGTCGGCAAGGGCCGTGGCGATGCGGCTCTGATCCAATTGCAGTTTGGACATTATCTGCTCGGCTGCTTTTACGGTCTTGCGCAGGGGGGCGAGGCGTTGGCGGTTTTTGGCATTGGCCCGGCGGGCGGCCTTTCGGTCTTTCTCGGACCCTTGGCCGGCCTCTTTCGGCGTGTCTTTACGCAGGGACATACGGCGATAGTCGTCGATATCCCCGTCCCACGGGGTAACCTGGCCATCGGCTACCAGCCAAAGGCGGTCCGTCGTTAGCTCCAACAGATGCCGGTCATGGCTGATCAACAGCACAGCGCCGGAGAAATCGTTAAGGGCCTGAACCAGGGCCTGGCGGGCATCCACATCCAGATGGTTGGTCGGTTCGTCCAAAATTAACAAGTGCGGCGCTTTCGCCGTAATAAGGGCGAGGACCAGGCGGGCGCGTTCGCCGCCCGACAGATGCTCCACCGCCGTTTCCGCCTTATCCTGGATCAAGCCGAATGTGCCCAGGCGGGCGCGTAGGGCGGCTTCCTTCAGGTCGGGCAAAATCCGTTGCAAATGGGCGACCGGGGTGTCTGTAGGTTCCAAATCCTCAATCAAATGCTGGGCAAAAAAGCCTGTGCGCAGCTTGCCGCCACGTCTGACATCACCAGACATAGCATCAAGACGGCCTTCGATCAGCTTGGCCAGGGTGGATTTGCCGTTGCCGTTGCGGCCCAACAAGGCAATGCGGTCCTTGCTGTCGATGCGTAGATCCAAACCTTTGAGAATGGGGATATCAAGTTCGTACCCCACGGCGGCACGATCAACGCTGATGATGGGGGAGCGGAGTTCGTCAGGCTCTGGAAACCGGAAATTCACCGATGGGTCTGCTGCGGCCTCGGCGATGGGCTGCATACGCCCCAGGGCCTTTAGGCGGCTTTGGGCCTGGCGGGCTTTATTGGCTTGATAGCGAAAGCGGTCGACGAAGGCCTGCATGTGCTTGCGGGAGGCATCCTGTCGTTGGCGCAAACGTTCTTGTTGTTCCTGGCGCTCTCGTCGGGTCGCCTCAAACGTGTCGTAGCCACCGCGATAGAGGGTCAGATCGCCGTTATCCACGTGCAGAATGGCCGTGACCGCGTTGTTCAACAGATCCCGATCATGGCTGACCAACAATACTGTGTGGGGATAACGGCGCAGAAAATCCTCCAACCACAAGGTGCCTTCCAGATCCAGATAGTTGGTCGGCTCATCAAGCAACAGCAGATCAGGTGCTGCGAACAAGATGGCTGCCAACGCCACACGCATACGCCAACCGCCCGAAAATTCAGACAAGGCGCGGTTTTGTGCCGCCTCATCAAAACCCAGGCCCGCCAAAATGGATGCCGCGCGGGCTGGTGCGGAATGGGCCTCAATATCCAGCAGGCGCTGGTGAATTTCGCCAATCCGGTCCGGGTCTGTCGCCACTTCAGCCTCCGCCAACAACGCGGTGCGTTCCGTATCCGCCTCCAGCACATTGTCCAGCAGGGTTTGCGGGCCGCCGGGGGCTTCCTGGGAAACCATGCCCAAGCGGGCCCGGCGGGCATAGCGTATGGTGCCTCCGTCGCCGGATATTTCGCCCAGGATCAGGCGCAACAAGGTACTTTTGCCCGCGCCATTGCGGCCAACGACGCCGACCTTGTGGCCGGCGGGTACATGGGCGGAGGCATTGGAAAGAATATCCCGTCCGCCGATACGGTATGTCAGATCATTTATGTGCAGCATGCGGGCCTTCTAGCACGGTTGCAGATCGCATGCGAAGCCGATATAAACCGCCCGCAAAATTAATTTTTCACAAATGCTCCCAGATACTGATCGAGACACTGATCAAAACAAGGATATTCCAAGACCATGGCCATCCAACGTACCTTTTCCATCATTAAGCCTGACGCCACCCGCCGTAACCTAACGGGCCAGATTGCGGCCCGCTTCGAAGATGCCGGCCTCCGCATCATCGCTTCCAAGCGCCTTCACATGACCCGTGGCCAGGCCGAGGGTTTCTATGGCGTCCACAAAGAACGTCCCTTTTTCAGTGATCTGTGTGATTTCATGACCTCCGGCCCGGTTGTGGTTCAGGTGTTGGAAGGTGAAGACGCCATCGCCAAGAACCGTGAAGTCATGGGCGCGACGAACCCCGAAGACGCCGCTGCCGGCACCATCCGCAAAGATTTCGCCGAGAATATTGAGGCGAACTCCGTGCATGGTTCAGATGCTCCCGAGACCGCAGCCGAAGAAATTGCTTTTTGGTTCGCTGCAACCGAAATCGTCGGTTAAGCAAAATCATCTAATATGCTTCACACAGAGCCTCTGCGCCCCATAACAGACCGTGAAGTCGCCGATTATGATCGCGACGGTGCGGTATTGTTAAAAGGTCTGTTCGATCTGGAATGGATTGAACAACTGGCAGAGGCTGTGGATGCTGATAAAGAAACGCCGGGGCCCATGGTGCGGTACAACACACCGCCTGGGGGCTCCGGCGAATTTTTTGTCGATTTTCAGCTTTGGCAACGCTTTGAGGGCGCGCGGCGCTTTGCCCTGAACGGTCCCGGTGGCGCCATTGCGGCCCGCATGATGGGCGCCCGCACTGTCAGCTATTATCATGATCATTTGTTGGTGAAAGAACCCAATACGGCGGAAAAGACGCCCTGGCATCACGATCAGCCCTATTATCCCATTGAAGGCTGGATGGTCGGGTCCATTTGGTTGCCCCTTGATCCGGTGCCTAAAGACATTTGCGTCGAATATATCGCCGGCTCCCACAAATGGGACCGCTGGTTTGCGCCGCAATTCTTTAAATCCGGTAATCCGGACCTGTCCGTGCAAGACCCGCGCTTTGAAACACCGCCCGATTTTGAAGCTCAACGCGACGACCATGATTTGTTATCGTGGGAGCTGGAACTTGGCGATTGCATCTTTTTTCATGGCCTGTCGCGCCAGTAGGCCTCTCGCGGCGTTTGCCCGTCAAGTGACGAATGCG
>JAPKBD010000381.1 GCA_028824965.1 Alphaproteobacteria bacterium
GCGCCGTTGCCAAGGCGGAGGTGGATGCCCTGAACATCGCCCGGGTTATCGCCCGCCCCTTTTTGGGATCGGATGCGGCCAGCTTTAAACGAACGGCGAACCGGCGTGACCTAACCACACCGCCGCCCGGTGAGACGTTACTGGATCGCCTCACGGATAATAGCGGCGCGGTAATTTCGGTGGGCAAGATCGCCGATATCTTCGCCCACCGTGGCATTACCCGCACGGTCAAGGCACCGGATAATATGGCGCTGTTTGACGCGCTGTTGGTGGAAGCCGGGACTGCGCCTGATCACAGCCTTGTCTTCATCAACTTTGTTGACTTCGACATGCTGTATGGGCATCGCCGGGACGTGCCCGGTTACGCTGACGCGCTGGAAACCTTCGATGCCCGCCTGCCGGAATTTGAAGCCGCAATGCGTCCCGGCGACCTCGCCCTGATCACCGCTGATCATGGCTGCGACCCGACCTATCCCGGTACGGATCATACGCGGGAACATGTGCCGGTGTTGTTTTTTGGACCGGGCATCGCGGCGGGGGATCTGGGTCAACGGGACAGCTTCGCGGATATGGGCCAGACCATTGCAGGCCATCTTGGCCTGGCACCCTTGAAACATGGAAAGGCTTGTTTTTGATGATCGAAATTGTGGCTCTGGATGCGGACGATACGCTGTGGCACAGCGAAAGCCGCTTTCAGGAAACCCAAGGCCGCCTGTCAGAAATCCTTGACCGCTATGCGCCCCACGCGGAGGTTCAGGCCCACCTGCACGAATTGGAAGTCCGCAACACCAAACTGTTCGGCTTTGGCATCAAGGGCTTCACCTTGTCCATGATTGAGGCGGCGATTGAGATCTCCAAGCGTGAGATCACGGCGGGAGAGATTCACGAGATCGTCATGATGGGTAAGGCCATGTTGGAAATGCCCATGGAGCTATTGGACGGCGTCGCCGAAACCCTGGCGGAATTGGCCAAGGTTTATCCGTTGTTCCTGATCACCAAGGGCGATCATATGGATCAATATAACAAGATCGAAAAATCCGGCTTGGCGGATCATTTCAAGGAAATCGAAGTGGTCATGAACAAGGATGTGGCCAGCTACGATGAATTGTTTATCCGCCATGGTGTCGCGCCGGCGAATGTCATGATGGTGGGAAATTCCATACCATCTGATATTCTGCCCATTCTGGAATTGGGCGGTCACGGGGCCTACATTCCCTATCACGTCACCGCGTCTTTTGAACGACACGAAAGCGAACCCGATAATCCACACTATCACCGCCTGGCCCGTATTGCTGAGTTGCCGGCGCTCTTACAAAAAACCAACGGAGACACATAATGCAAAAAGAACGTTGTAGCATTCGCACTTTTGGCGCTTGGCATGAGCACCACCGCCCTGGCAGACGGCCCCACGCAAAACGATGGCATGAATGGTACTTTATGGCTGCAAAGTTCCATTGAATATAAAGCCAATGCTCTGGGAACCTATCGCCTCGGCACGTTGATGTTGGACGCTGCCTTGGCGGATAAAACCTGGACAGCTGCGCCGAATGAGCAGAAGGGCGATTTCGCTGGCAAACCGCCTGCGGTCATTCTGGATGTGGATGAAACGGTTCTGGATAATTCGATGTACCAAGCTTGGGTGGTGACCGCGAATAGCCACTATAGTTCAAAAACCTGGGGCCCGTTCGTCAATACGGAAACATCGCGCCCTATTCCCGGCTCCCTGGCTTTTATCAAAGCGGCAGCGGCAAAGGGTATCAAAATTTTCTACGTTACCAACCGTAAGGCACCCTTGGAGACGGCAACCCGCAATAACCTGAAAGTCCTGGGTTATCCCATCGACACCTCTGAAGACACGGTGCTTATGAAAGGTGAGACGAAGGCCTGGAAATCATCAAAGAAAAGCCCCCGCCGGGCCCATGTGACGGCGAATTACCGGGTGCTGATGGTGTTTGGGGATAATTTCGGCGATTTCGTCGATGGCTATAAAGGCACCTTGGCAGAGCGTCAGGCGCTGTGCGAAAAGCATGATGCCATGTGGGGCACGAAATGGTTCATGTTGGCAAATCCAACCTACGGCAGTTGGGAATCCGCTGCCTTTGGTCATAGCTACAAAGTACCATCGGCCGAGCGCCGGCAGATGAAGCTGGATGCCCTGGAGGACTGGAAGCCCTAGCGACTTTAGTCCAGTCGATGAACGGTTAAACCATCTTCGCCCACCGCCTTTTGCGCGATCCCGCTTAGGTGCTGGTGGTGGGTGAAGACGATGACCTGTACGGTTTTGGATAATTCGGCGAGTGCCTGAAACCCGGCAGCGGTGCGGGCGTCATCAAAATTGATCAACAAATCGTCGGCCACGAACGGCAACAAAGTGGCCGCGGCATTCTCGCCGTAATGTTCGACGGCGGCCAGACGTAGGGCTAGATACAGCTGGTCCCTGGTGCCGTCGCTCATCTGTTCAATAAGCAAACTGTCACCGTTACTATTTTCACCCATCAGGCGGGCATGGTCGCCATCGTCGAAATCCGGGAACAGCCGGGTATAGCGCCCCACGGTCAGGGTTTGAAATAACACGGATGCCCGCGTTAACAGCGGCCCCTGCATTTCCTTACGATGTTGTTCAATGGCCCAGCGCAACAGGCGAGCGGATGTTTTCAGACGCAGATAGCGTTCCGCCTCCTCCACAACCACTACCAACTTCTGCGCCGCTTCTTGCTCCGGATCAGCAGCGCCCTGGGCCTGTCTGATTTCATCGACCTGTTGTTGCAAATCACGTTCCCGGCGGATGACGTCTTCCAGGCGCGCATCAAGGCCCGGCCTGGCTTGTTCAATTTCCCGTAACCGCCCCGGTATCTGATCCGGGTCAGTGTCGTTGCATTGTTGACGCAGCGCCCCCATATCGATGCCATCGCCATCATTGGCCAGGGCCTCGTTGATCTCGATGACAGAGCTCTGCAATGTACTGGCTGCCGCGCATCGGCTGATCACAGCGGCGATTTGATCATGGCGCTCAACCTTGGCCGTGCGGCAAAGGCCCGCCATGGCCTCGGTGCAAACCTGTACGTCATGGCCGGCTTCGTTGCAGGCTGTATCTGCCTGTGCGATCTCCCGATCCATCAATTCGGCTTTTGTCCGGTCGGCTGTCGCCAGATTGAACTTGGCGGTAATCGCAGCGGCAATTTCCATCGGCGTTCCGGCCACATCGCCCAGGCCAAACGTCTGCGACAGCTCATGCGCCAAAGCGTCGAAGGCTTGAACATCGCTCTCCATAGAATTAACCCGATGCTGCAAGCCATCGATTTCGCCCAATTTGGCACGCAGGTTCTCAATGGGACCAAAAACCGCCTCGGCATTTTCAATGGCCGTGTCGTGTTGCCAGGCAGCGAGGGCGGCTATCTTTCGTGTCTGCCAATCCGTCACCGCCTTTTCGCCATCCCGCAACGTTGCCACGGCATCTTCTTTTTGCGCCATCAGGGTTTTCAACGCGATCTGTTGCTCGACCGCAACTGCTGATATTTCCGATGCTTCGTGCAGCAACTCAGATAGGGTCATATCCTCGTATTCGCCGCCTGGGGCGCATTTGTCTCTATTCAGTTCCGATAGGATTTGCTGTCGGCCATCTGCAATCGTCTGCTCCAGATCCGATAGCGTGCGCTGTTCCCGCCCGACCTCCGCCAGCATATCTAGCGCGCCGCTTCGATGATCCAAAATGGTTTGTG
>JAPKBD010000048.1 GCA_028824965.1 Alphaproteobacteria bacterium
CCCATTACCCCCTTGGGCTAAGAGGTCGGGCCAATGCCTTGGCACAATTGGGGCGGATGGATGGCGCGCGGGATGCGCTTCGGAATTTTCTGGTGGTATCGCCCGGCTACACGGTCGCCAGTGCCCGGGCCGGAACGCCGTTTCGGGAAGAAGATGCTTTTCAGCATTATATGGACGGGCTTCGTAAAGCCGGGCTGCTCGAAGAATGAGCGCGGGGCAATCCCTTTGCGTTTGTAGCGTGGGCCTGTTCTGCTAGACTTTGCCAAAGCAAAAACTTAGGAGGGTTGGCTATGTCTCATTCAAAGGGCGCAGCGAAGGTATTGCGTGCGCAGCTGGCGGGCGATAACATCATTGTTGCACCGGGCTGTTTCAACGCCATGGGCGCGCGGATTATCGAGAAGACCGGTTTTAATACCGTCTATATCTCGGGCTATGGGGTTTCGGTCAATCACATCGGCCGGCCCGATGTGGGCCTGGCCACACAGACGGAGATGACGGATGTCGGCGGCAAGATCGCCTCTGCCGTCAACATCCCCGTGATCTGCGATGCGGATACCGGCTATGGCAATGCCATTAACGTCATGCGCACGGTAGAAGAATTCATCAAATCCGGTGTGGCGGGCATTCATCTGGAAGATCAAATTGCGCCAAAACGCTGTGGCCATGTGGCGGGCAAACAGGTGATCTCTATCGAAGAAGCCGCCGGCAAAATCCGTGCTGCAGCCCGTGTACGCGATGAAATGGACCCGGACTTTGTCCTGATCGCCCGCTGCGATGCCCGTGGCGTTGCGGGCGGCAGCCTGGAAGAGGCCATTACCCGGCTGAAGGCCTATCGTGAAGCAGGTGCAGATGTGGCCTTTCCCGAAGGTTTGATCTCACCAGAGGAAATCGGTCAGGTCTGTGAGGAAGTGGGCGGCTCCATCCTTTATAACCGCACCGGCGTTTCCCCCAATATCCATGCTGATGAGCTGCAACAGCTGGGGGTTGATATTGTCATTAATCCAGGCGGGGCCATGCGAGCCGCGTCAAAGGCCATGTGGGATTATTATGCTGCCTTCGCGACGGAGGATAACGCCCTCGAAGATCGCCTGAAGGCTGAATATAAGGCGCACCCGCTGGCGGATTTTCATGCCTTTGTCGGCTTCCCGGAAATACGGGAATACGAGCTTGAATTCCTGCCTGAGGAAGAAGCGGATAAATATGAAGGCGCCCTGGGCTTTCAACCGTAGGGATCGGTTCTGACCTTAGGCCCATTAATTTCTGAATGAGGAGTAATTAGTCATGGAAACATCGGATAAGAGTGCGCGGCAACTGTACGAGGCGATCAAGGCCAACCCGACCCGGCCGCGCTTTGGCTTTGGCCGCAAGGCAGCTGTGATCAATGTGGATCTGCAAAAGGCCTATACCAACGTGGGTGAATTCGCCACTGCGTATGAGACCGACCCGAAACAGATGGACTACGTCAACGCGATTTCCGATATGGCGCGATCAAAAGGGCTGCCGGTAATCTGGACCTATGTGGCCTATATGGAGTCAGGCGAGGACTGCGGCATTTGGGGCACGCGAACGGATACCCCTGATAGTCTGCAAAACATCAAGGTCGGCTCCCGCCGGTCCGAGTTCGATGATCGCCTGAACATCGACCACCAAAAAGACGTGATCGTGAACAAGCGCATGGCCTCTGCCTTTCACGAGACCAACCTGCCGTCGGTCCTGAACTTCCATAAAATCGATACCATCATCGTCACGGGTGGTTCCACATCAGGCTGTGTACGTTCCACCGTGGTAGACAGCCTGTCGCGCAGCTTCCGCACCATCGTACCAGAGGAATGCGTGGCCGATAAACATGAAAGTCCGCATTTCGCCAACCTGTACGATATGTCCATTAAGTATGCGGACGTGGTGCCGTCCCAGGACGTCATCGATTATCTGACGGACTATCAAATGTTGAACGATTGAGGGAATGGCCATGTTACGTGAGCCTGAGCTGTACGACTATTCCCCCATGTGCGACCGGCCGAAGATTACCTGGCCGAATGGTGCCAGGGTGGCCTTTTGGGTGGCACCCAATGTCGAATATTACGAGTACGATCCACCGCAAAATGAAAGCCGTCGCCCCTGGCCCAAGCCGCATCCCGATGTG
The DNA here is from genome assembly GCA_028824965.1 of Alphaproteobacteria bacterium. GTDB lineage: Bacteria > Pseudomonadota > Alphaproteobacteria. The sequence goes on from JAPKBD010000048.1 coordinate 2,144, forward strand.
GTGCCTTATTCTCATCGGGACTATGGCAATCGGGCTGGTTTCTTCCGGATGATGGAGACGATGGCGAAATACGGCGTGCGGGGCAGTGTCTCCCTCAACGTGGCCATTTGCCAGCATCACCCGGAACTGATCAAGGCCTGTAACGATCTGGATTGGGAACTGTTTTCCCACGGCATCTATAACACCCGCTTCACCTACAACATGACCAAAGACCAGGAACGCACCATGATGGAGGATGTGATCTCCACCATTATGGATGCCAGCGGGCAGAAGGTGGATGGCTGGCTGGCCCCCTCATTAACCTATACGACGAATACGTTTGAACTGTTGGCGGAGTTCGGCATTCAGTACACCTGCGATTTGTTCCATGACGATCAGCCCCAGCCGGTGAACACCAAATCCGGTCGCCTCATCTCGGTGCCTTATTCGCTGGAGATGAACGATACAGTGGTGCTGTCCATGATGGGTAAAAGCAGCCGCCATTATACCGATATCCTGAAGGCCAATTTCGATCAGCTGTATGAAGAGGGGGCGGAGAATGGCCAGGTCATGTGCATCCCCTTGCATCCTTTCCTGATCGGCCAACCCCATCGCATCGGCAACTTTGCCGAGGTGCTGGATTATATCACCGGCCATGACGATGTTTGGGTCACCACGGGGCGGGAGATCGCGGCCCATTATTACGAACATCATTACGACAATGTGGTTGCCTCCCTGACTGCCAGTCGAAACGCCAGAGGGGGGCTGTAGGATGAGCAATTTACCTGATGATTATCTGACATACTCCAATCGCGCTCTTGGCATGGATCATGACCGCTATACCTGGTCGCAATTGCACGAACGGCCCAATGTCACATGGCCCAACGGCGCCCGCGTGGCCCTTTGGGTGGTGACGCAGTTGCAATGGTTTCCCATGGATATGAAGCCGGGCGTCCCGGTGCCGGGCGGCTCCGTGCGGCCCTACCCCGACTATTGGAACTATACCCTGCGGGACTATGGCAACCGGATCGGGGTTTATCGTATTTTCAAGGTGCTGGACAAACTGGGCATCAATGCCTCCGTCGCCATCAACTCAGCCTTGGCGGAGCGGCATCCATTTCTGATCGAACAGATCAACCAGCGCGGCTGGGAAGTGATCGCCAATGGTCTGGACATGGGCCATCCGCTCCATAGTGGTATGGATGAGGCGGAGGAAGCTGCCCTGATTAAGGGCGTGCTGGACAGTCTGCGTAACTTATCGGGCCAGCCCGTGCGCGGGTGGTTGTCGCCGATCCGATCCGAGTCCTTCAACACACCGGATCTGGCCGCTGCAAATGGCATCGATTATCTATGTGATTGGATGAACGATGACATGCCGTACGCGTTTGAGACCAAATCCGGCACCATCCACAACATGCCCCACACAACGGAGCTGGACGATCAGCAAATCCTCATCAACCTGCGCCATACGGAGCAGGAATATGTGGACCAGTTGAAAGACCAGTTCGATTGCCTGTATGCGGAGTCCGAAAAATACGGCGGCCGGGTCATGGCCATCAACCTCAACCCCTGGGTCACGGGCCAGGCCTATCGCATCAAGGCTCTGGAAAAGGCCTTAAGCTACATCACCGGCCACGATGGCGTATGGTCCGCCACCGGCGCGGACATCCTGGATGCCTTTAAGGCTCAGGCATAGAATCTGCCAGCCAATATCGTCGAAGATAAGCCGTCCCGCAAATGCGGGGCGGCTTGTTTGATACTTGGCGATCAATTGTAACTATCGCTCCAGATCCTAGGGCATTTCCGACCAGGAAATGTTCCGTCTCCAAAAAAATCGGGCAATTTTTCAGTCACTTCGAATTGCTACGCCATTCTCCTTAGATCGGAACTGCCCTGGCCATGTAGGCTGGTCGCTCGCCGTCAAACCGTTCGAAAGTACGTTTCCCGCCGATACGGTAACAGTGTTGCATATCTCCGTCATCCAGATTGGGCAGGCGGCATTTGTGTTTATCCCGTCGGAGTCTTTGAGCTGATATCAGCGTTTGGCGGCGGAAGAATATCGAAGGCGACGCAAATGCGCTCCGTCTTGCTTCCGAATGGTAGTGTCCGATGCCAGAAGTAGGATGGAAACAAGGACATCAGGCCGGCTTCGGGACGCACGACGCGCCGTTGCCCGGCTGCCAAAAATGCGCCTTCCGAACCCTTTACGTTAGAGAGGCCGAATTCCAGACAACCCGCTTCTGCGCCATTCTTCCCCACTTCATCTGGGATGTTCAGATAATAGACGCCACTTAAATATCCGCTGGGATGATTGTGCGGGTCCTGGTGACCACCGGATTTCAGGACAACGCCCCAGATCACCAGGTCCCATGTTTTGGGCGGTTGATCATAGAAATTACTTTTGTCACGGTGTCCCATGGCTGCCAGATGCGCGGCGACGGAATCATCAATGACAGACCGCAAGGCAAGCACGGGCCCGGCCTGATCATTGGCGATGTCCAGGGTCTGACTGCCATCGATGGTGGACCGGTTGGGGCGGTTCCACATCAGGCTTTGATGATCGTGGAGATGCGCGCTGAGCGCTTGATTGAATTGGCCAACGTTGTCATAGCCGGGCGCGCCCCCAATGGTATGCAGCGCCACCATGCCGTTATGATCGAATATGCGACCGGCGGCGGCGTGATCGCCCATGCCGGCGTGCACCGGACCAAGGGTGGCCCTGGCCCGGACGTATTGGGGGTTTTGGGCAATTGCGTCTTCAAGAGCCTGGGCAGCGGCCGGCAACGCACCCATCGCCTGTTTTACAAGGCCCAGATGATAGTGCGCAGGGGTAAAGTTTGCATCGATCTCGATTGCCTTATTGCACGCAGCCAAAGCGTCATCGAGGCGGCCCAATTGCAGCAAAATTCAGCCCTGCAAGGACCACAGGGGCGCGGCGTTCGGGTTATATTTCAAGCTCTGCGCACCGGCTGCTGCAGCCTCCTCAAAGCGTTCCAGGTCGGCCAGGATATTGGCCCGTCCCGCATGCGCCTCGCCATCATCGGCGGCGATTTCGATCACCTTGTTAAAGGCCACTAAGGCAGCGTCGTAGTTGCCAAGCCGCCGTGACATAACGGCCATGCCATGATGCCCTTCCACTGACCCAGGATCCAGTCGCGTTAGCTGGGCATAGGCCTTGCGTGCGGCAAAATAGTGCTGCAGAGCAGCCTCTATCCGGGCCCGATTGGACCAGGCACCAATATGTTGAGGATTTTGATCGAGGACGGTTTGCAACTGGGCCAGGGCGGTTTCAGGTGCACCGCCATCCAGTTCGGCCAGGGCAAGATTAAAGCGGGCCGCTTCATGGTTTGGATGAGATTGCAATACTTGACCCAGACAGGTCCGCGCTTTCTTCCATTGCCCTGAACCGCGATAGGCAATTCCCAAATTGCACCCGATGCCGGGGTCCATGGGCACCAGATCCCTGGCCTTGGCCAGGGCAGTGACGGCTGCATTATGATCTTCCCGACGCAATTCGACCGCACCCAAAAGACTAAGCACCCCTACATGGCCGGGTATGCTGTCCAGTAACGCGCCGCATATGGCGCGAGCTCGGTCATAGTCGCCGTCGCGTTAGGATTCCACGGCTGTATGAAACATCGCCTGGGTTTGTTCTGTCATAGATCACTATTCAGCCAATGAACGCGCGTACAGAGTTATGACGAAATCCGGCACTGCCACAATTCGCCGCAAAATGAGTGCTGATATTGGATATTGATCCCATCGACGATACCGTCTCTATCAGTGAAAGTGAAGGCACGACATTTCGCATTCACCAAGCCGGTGATAGAGAGCGGATACGTTTCGCCATGGAAAACCGGCTGTGGGCGATGACCTATTTTCGCGGCTTTTCTTCCCATGGGCCGCCGGCGTCCCGCCATGCGGGTAGGCCGCCGAATAATTGGGCGACATTCTTGATGCCCATATCTTGCAGCGATTTGGCACACAGGGCGGAGCGCCATTCGGCGTTGCAGAACAGGACATAGGTCTTGTCCGCATCGCCATAGACTTCCCGGTGATAGGGGCTTTCCGGGTCGAACCAGAATTCGATCATGCCGCGGGTGGCCTGCTGGGCACCTTTGATGGTGCCGCTTTTCTCTACCTCACGGACATCCCGCACGTCGACGAAGACCAAGTCGCCATCACCATAGCGTGGCAATGTCTCTTCCACCGTCATCGGTGTGATTTCAGTTTGTGCCTGTTCGGCGAGTTCCCGAATGCCCATGGGTTTTTCCGCTTCATTTCAAAAACAACAATTTTGCTCACTCAGGAATGTCTAGCAGCTGGGCGACGAAATGTCCCATTTCATGCAATAATCAAAACGCATGATGCGTTCGCGAAAGGGTATGTAAAAATGGATTTGGAGATGTCAGCGGCCGATTTGGCCTTTCGCGATGAGGTGTGCAAATTTCTGGCGGATAACCTCACGGACGAAATACGCGAGGCAGCCCGATTGAGTGCCAGTTCCTTTTCTGATTTCCACGTTAGCCAGCGCTGGCATAAGGCGCTCTATGACAAGGGGTGGGCGGCGCGGTCCTGGCCGCTGGAACATGGCGGCTGTGACTGGACGCCGATGCAACGCTATATTTATGACACTGAGGCGGCCCGGGCAGATGTGCCGACCGCCTTTACAATGGGCATTTCAATGGTCGGCCCCGTGATCATGCGTTATGGCAACCAGGCGCAGAAGGATTGTTTCCTACCACGAATTCTGTCCGCAGAGGATGTCTGGTGCCAAGGCTATTCTGAACCTGGATCCGGCTCGGACCTGGCATCTTTGCAGACCCGCGCGGTGGCGGATGGTGATGACTATGTGATCAATGGTACGAAAATTTGGACCACCGGCGCGCAGTACGCCAACCTGATTTTCTGCCTGGTGCGAACATCAGAGACAGGTAAAAAACAGGAAGGCATTAGTTTCCTGATATTCCCCATGGATACGCCTGGCATTACTATTCAGCCAATTAATAATATCGCCGATGTGCATAGTTTTAATCAGATATTTTTCGACGATGTGCGGGTGCCGAAATCTAGCTTGGTTGGGGCTGAAAACGACGGTTGGACAGTGGCGAAATATTTGCTGGAGTTCGAGCGTGGCGGCAGCGCCTTTGGGGCCAAGATCGAGGCATCGTTTAATGCCTATCACCGCATCGCCGCTTGTTTTGCCGACCAGGGCGCTTTGGATGAACCTTTGTTCGCGCAAAAAGTCGCGGCGGTAAAAATTCAACAAATGGCGGTGGAAAATACGGAACACCGGATCATTGCCGAGATCAACCGTGTAGGCCGGCCTGGTCATGCCTCCTCAATCATGAAGGTGCTGGGTTCCGAAACCGATCAGCGGGTAACTGAACTATTCCTCGATGCCCTGAATATTTATGCCGCACCCCATCAACCAGCGGCGCGCAGCCCGGGCAACAACAGCGTACCTGTCGCGCCTGCCGCTGGGGTGGCATTGGTGGGTAAGTACCTGCACAATCGCGCTGCGTCGATTTATAGCGGCTCCAACGAAATTCAACGCAATATTATCGCCAAGCGGGTGCTCGGCCTTTAGGCGAGGATTGTTCCAATATTGGCTCAAACGAAAACCGCCCCGTTCTGGCGGGGCGGTTTGTTTGGATATGAAGCTTGAAACTACGCTAAGTTCAGGCGTTGGACGTCGGGGCGGCCGGCCATGAAGGGCCCCATGCGGGCACCGATGGTTTTGGCGTGGTCGGAGCTGCGATGGGCATCCGTTGCGGCCTCATCCTTGTAGCGTTCGATAAAGATGAAAGTTTGCGGGTTGTCGCCCTGAAAGATTTCGTAGGACAAGCAGCCTTCTTCGTTGGCATTGACGGCGACGGCCATTTCCTGCGCGACGGCGAGGAATTCGGCTTCCGAACCTGCCTTGGCCTTTACGATTGCGATGGCGGCTAGCATGATGGCGGTCTCCTGATTGTATTATGGCTTAGGCAGCCTTTATAGCGGCGCGGGCGGTGGGTGCAAAGGCGCGCAGGGCCTGGATCAGTAGATCCATGATTTCATCGATTTGGTCTTCCGTCACGATGAGCGGCGGGGATACCAGGAAATTATCGCCACGTGCCCCCCCCATCACGCGCCGGGAATAGATGATCAGGCCCCGGTCATAGGCCTCTTGTGCCAGGTGGATGTGGGCATCCAGTTCGGGCGGCAGGGGGCGCCCGGTTTCACGGTTCGCAATAACATCAAAGCCCAGCAACAGGCCCCGCCCGCGCACTTCGCCGATGAATTCGAATTCGTCCAGCAAGCCTTCAAGGCGACCTTTCAGGATCGCACCCATGCGGGCGGCGTTGCCAATCAGGTCGTTGTCGAGATGCTCCGCCAAAACAGCCCGGCCCACGGCACACGCGATGGGGGAGGCGGAATAGGTATGACCATGATTGAAGCCGCCGGCATCTTCCACCGCGCCAACAATTTTGCGAGATGTCAGGCAAGCGCCCAGGGGGATGTAGCCCGACGCCAAACCCTTAGCCAAGGCCACCAGGTCCGCTTTGACGCCCCAATGTTCGGCGGCCAGGTATTTACCGCTGCGCCCGGCACCCGACATCACTTCGTCAAAGATCAACAACACGCCGTATTGATCGCAAATCTCTCTGATCCGATGATAATAGACGTCCGGCGCGGTCAAAGCGCCCGTGGCGGCACCACCAATGGGCTCCATGATAAAGGCCAGAACAGTTTCAGCACCCTGGTTGATGATCTCCGTCTCCAGGGCGTTGGCGTATTGCAACGCGGCCTCGTCTTCCGACTGCCCGGATGGTCGATAACGACAAAATGGTGCGGGAATTTTTGGGTGGTTGACCATCATGGGGGCGAACATGGAAAAGCCGGCGGGATCCCCCGTTAGTGCCAGGGCGCCCAACGTGGTGCCGTGATAGGAGGGTAGGCGGGAGATCACCTTGTAGCGGGTCGCCTCGCCTGTGGCGATGGCATATTGCCGGGCCAGCTTAACACAGGCCTCGACAACTTCCGAACCGCCGGAGCCGAAGAATACCTGATCGAAACCATCCGGCGTCACATCTATAATTTCCTGTGCCAACAGCTCTGCCGGTTCGTTCAGGAAATGCGACCGAAAGGCGTAGGAGACCTTTTCGGCCTGTTCCATCATCGCCTCACGCACCCGCACGTTGCCATGGCCGATATTGGCTGTCTGCGGCCCGGAACAGCCATCGATATAGCGTTTGCCGTCCTGGTCCCACAGATAAATGCCGCTCCCCCGTTCCACCATGGGACGTTCCGGTGTGGGCCAGAAGAACATGGCGGAGGGTCGATTATCGCCTAACGGTGGGTTGGTCATGGTCGGCGTCTCTCTTTGTGGTTTCCAGGCTGGTGCAGTTTAGTCCTGCCGTGTACATAGGGCCAAGGCCCATGTTCCAGTCGGGCTGGCTATATTGCAGGAGACGGAAAATGCAGGAAACCCCCGAGCATATGGAATTGCGGCGCACGGTCGCAAACATCGTTGAAAACGACATCAATCCATTTTGTGACGAATGGGAAGAGGCCGAGGCGATCCCTTTGCATGATTTGCTCAAGAAGATGGGCCAGGCAGGCAGTCTGGGCATTTCCAAACCGTCTGAATTCGGCGGTATGGATCTGGATTATTCCTATGAAGTTGTCTTTGCCGAAGAACTGGGCAAGGTCAAGGCGCAGGGCGTGTCCACAGCTGTTGGCGTGCAAACCAATATGTCTACACCGGCCTTGGCTCAATATGGCAGTGACGAGCTGCGTCAGGAATTCCTGGCCCCCGCCATTGCCGGCGAAATGGTCGGGTGCATCGGTGTCACGGAAGAGGGATCGGGCTCCGATGTGTCCTCCGTTCGTTCGTTTGCGCGCAAAGACGGCGATGACTACGTCATTTCCGGCAACAAGATGTTCATCACCAATTCCATTCAAGCGGACTGGATGTGCATGTTGTGCAACACGGATGAAGACAATGGACCGCATCGCAATAAGACCCTGATTATGGTGCCTTTGGATGATCCGGGCGTCAGCCGCAGCAAGCTGAAAAAACTGGGTTTGCATTGTTCCGATACCGGGCATCTTCATTTTGATGAAGTCCGCGTGCCCCAACGCTATCGCATCGGTGAAGAAGGTCTTGGTTTCAAATATCAGATGGAGCAGTTCCAGGAGGAGCGCCTGTTCTCCGTCGCCCGGACCACCACGGCCCTGGAATTTGCCCTGGAGGAAACCATTGAATATGCCCGCCAGCGCATCGCCTTTGGCCGTCCGATCCTGGACAATCAGGTGATGCACTACAAAATGGCGGACATCCAATCGCAGATTGAGGCGGCGCGGGCCTTGTTGTACCGGGCCGTCGATATTTATGTGGCGGGGGGTGATGTGACCAAATTGGCCTCTATGGCGAAGTATCTGGTTGGTGTCATGGCATCGGAAGTGCCATCGCAATTGCTGCAATTCTGGGGCGGCCAGGGCTTTATGGCAGAGAACCGGATTTCCCGTGTCTATCGGGATACCAAGCTGGTCTCCATCGGGGGCGGTGCCAACGAGGTCATGCAGCAGATCATCTGTAAAGAAATGGGCATCCTGCCCCGGCGTCGATAGGGATAGAGTTGATGAGTTTTACGCATCTTGACTACAACGTGGTAGAGCGGGTGGCTGAAATCAGCCTGAACCGCGCCCCTGTCAACGCCTTGACCCTAGAGCTTGTGAACGAAATTATCGCTGCCTTGGTACAGGCCCGCGACGATGACGAAGTGCGCGCCGTCATTATCTGCTCGTCCCTTCAAGGGGTGTTTTGCGCCGGCCTGGATCTATCCGTGGTCAAGGGCGTAGATGGTGAGGGTATGCGCGGCTTTTTGGAGCGGCTGTATTTCGAATTGAACGATGTGCAATACCGCCTAGGGAAGCCCTCTATTGCAGCCGTCCAGGGTGCGGCACGTGCGGGCGGCATGACCGTGGCCGTGTCCTGCAACATGATCATTGCGGGGGAGGCGGCTACATTCGGCTATCCCGAGATCAATGTGGGCCTGATCCCGGCCTTGCATTACGTTCACCTGCCCTCCGTGGCCGGTCGCCACCGGGCCTTTGAATATCTATTCACGGGCGATGATTTCGGCGCTGATGTGGCCCGCGACCTTGGTATCGTCAATCACGTGATGCCCGACGATCAGGTCATGGACAAGGCGCGGGAAATTGCCCGCAAGTTGGCGACAAAATCACCCGTGGTGATGAAGCTGGGCCGGGATTCATACATGCGCGCCAACGACCAGGACTATCGCCGAAATATCGAAGCGGTGGCCGAAACCATGCGTAATATAGTGGTCACCGAGGAAAGCCAGGAAGGCCTGGCCGCGTTCATGGAAAAACGTCCGCCAAAATGGTCGAAATAGCTTAGGAGAAGTCTAACGTCGCCAGCAGATCCTGGTTGCCCCAGGCCGGTTGACGATCCTGTTGAATGACCTGATGTCCCCCCATGGAGAGGCGCAGCCAGATCCAACGTGGCACCAGCTCGTTGTTCAAATCACTTAGAACAAGCTCTGTATAAGCCTCCAAAGTATCGCAGGTCTCTTCTGCCGCCACCTGGAAATACTGCGCCAGCGCAGTGGCGGTCAGCAGATCCCGATCCGCGATATAGCGTAGGTCGATATGGATCGGGCCGCCGCCCGGAATGCTGGATGCGGGTAGGTCACCGGCTAGAATGGTAATGCGATCCCGGTCCGGCGCGGGATTAGGCGCAACCGTCAGGCAGTCTCGCCGGAGGCGCAAACGATCATGATCCGGTGCTGCGGTCATGCTTTCTTACTGGTATTATCACTGGTGCCGGCATTTGGGCTTTTTGCAGCGCTTTTGGCAGGTTGTTTGCGGATCGTTGCCGCCATCTCAGCCAGATCCTCCGCTGCATCTGCCTGTGGATGGCGGCTCAAAAACGCGGTTTGCCGGCGAATGGCATCGGGGATACGGTCATCCCGGCGTATAATACCCATCAGGGGTGGGGTGTAGTTCAGGAATGTCCGGCAGGCCTTGGCCAGGGCACCATAGGTCTTCTCACCCTTTCGATGATCGCCGGCCATATTGATGGCAAGGCGCATATCAGCCCGGGCATTTTCCTGGATTGAAACTTTGATATAGGCATCGGTCAACGAGGTCGGCTCGTCCGTCGCAACGACTAGGGTCATGCCGCCCTTTGGGGTGAGGGAACGGACAGCCGATTCCAAACCTGCACCCAAGTCGATGATGACCCGGTCATAGCGCTGGGCCAATTGCCACAGGTCACTTTTCAGCTCGCTTAACCGCGACCGGCTCATATCCGCCAGGCGGCCGGTGCCCGATTGCCCCACGATGATATCAAAACCACCGTCCTTAAAGGGCGTTACGGCGTGGTTCATACTGACCCGGCCGGCAACAACGTCGCCCAGATCCTTGTCCGCGTTCAACCCCAACTGGACGTCGATATTGGCCAGGCCAAAATTCGCATCGAACAGTAGGGTTTTCTCCCCCCTGACGGGCCAGGGTATGGGCTAGGGAAATGGCCATCCAGGTTTTCCCCACACCACCTTTGCCGGACGCGATATTGATGACGTTGCGTCCTGCGGTGGCGGAGGCGGGGTGGAGAGCGACGCGTTTTCTGGGGGCGACGGTCATGCGTGATTTGCTCCGGTTTGCGGGTACTCGTGACTATTTGCCGGATCGCGTAACAGCACACGAGCCAGCGACATGGGGTTCAGGGGCGTTAGACCCTGGGCGATGACCTGGCAGTAGGCCAAATCGAATGGTACAGCGCCTCCCGGTTTGCCGAGATTCTAAGCGGTGCGGGGTTGGAGCCTGTTGGCCGTCCGGTAGGGCTGGCCGCATATTTGGGTCAAAACGGCAGTGCTGAATTTCAACCACACGAAGCTTTGTGCCGTGGTGTGCCGGCGAAAGACGCCATTCTGTGGGAGGAGCCGGCGCGGGGATATGCCGGCGATCTGGGGGTGCTGGCAGCTATGGCACGGGAGGTGAATTTTTCACTGACCGACCAACCGACCCGAACCCAGGCAGCCCTGGGATTGGTGACGACCCATTGCGCCAATTTATCCCGCGACGATACCCGCGACGATACCCGCGACGATACCCGCGACGATAATTGTACTGAAACGGTTCTGGAACTTTTTCTGTACCTGTTTCATGTCCTCGAGGTGCATGGCGGCCTACATCAGGCGGAAGGCATGGCCAGAGATTTTATCGAACTGACGGAAGCAGCCCTGTCCGATGCGCCGCGGCGACAATTGCGTGCGGCCGGCTACCCCTCTGCCATAGCACATCATCTACGTGAGACGTCTATTCGGATTTAGACCATCTTTTAGGCCACCTTTTGACGTTATCTCCATTGCGTCCCCGCCAGTGTTTCGTATGCTGTCGATAGCAAGCGATTGATGGTCGATCAGGCCGGGAAGACACAGATGACGAGTGATATGGGGCAAAATGCCGGCAGCAGCGGTAGCACTGCCCACAAACCCTTTCAATTTGGCACCAAGGCGCAAACCCTGGCCGCACTCGCCCCCTTGGTGAAAAGCGCCCAGGTCCTCGACCTCTATTTTTTTACAGTAACTGAATGGCACCAAGACCGCGCGGCGGTCCTGGCGCTGATCAGCGAACGCTTTGGCGATATAGCCCTGGTGGTGCGTAGTAGCGCCCATGCAGAAGATCAGGGCGATGCCTCTATGGCGGGGGCGTTCGTGTCCATCCTTAATGTCGATGGCGGGGACCTTGGTGTTGTCGCGGCTGCTATTGACGATGTGGTCGCCTCTTATGTGGGCCATCCGGATGACCAGGTCCTGGTCCAGGCGATGTTGCATGACGTTGCCATATCCGGCGTTGCCATGACCCATGACATAGAACGGGGCGCGCCGTTTTATGTGGTTGATTATGACGATGAATCGGGGCGGACGGATACGGTGACGGGTGGCGACAGTGTCCATAAGACCGTCATTGTCTTTCGCGACGCCGATTTGGACTTGGTTGAAAGCCCCCGTATGCGCGCGGTCCTTGCCCTGGTGCAAGAGGTTGAGGTGCTGTGCGGTGGCGTGCCCCTGGACATGGAATTCGCTATGCAGAGCGATGGCAGCATGTACCTCCTCCAGGCGCGGCGGATCTCTTTGCAACGAAACTGGCTGTCTGGTACGGAACGCCGGGTCTCAAAGCGGTTGGAATTCGTAGAGCAATATTTGACGGAAAGATCACTGCCCCGCCCCGGCTTGGGCGGAGCGAGGACAATTTTAGGCATTATGCCGGATTGGAACCCGGCGGAAATAATTGGCATCGTGCCCCGGCCTTTGGCAGCCTCTCTCTATCGCCAGCTGGTGACCCGTAATGTGTGGAGCCGGGCGCGGGAGCGTATGGGCTATCGGGCCATGCCGAATGAAGAATTGATGGTGTTGATCGGCGGCCGCCCCTATATCGATGTGCGCAACAGCTTCAATTCTTTTTTGCCCGCCGGCATCGACGATCAAGTGGCTGACCGCCTGGTCAACGCGTGGTTGGACCGTTTGGCAGCCCACCCGGAACTCCACGACAAGGTCGAATTTGCGGTGGCGCAAACCTGCCTTGATTGTTGTTTCGACGAGGATTTCAACAGCTATTACCCCGATGTACTGTCGGGGGAGGAATTGGCGGATTTTCGCAGTCGATTGGCCGCACTGACCAATAATTGCCTCGACCTTGGCCCTTCGGGCACCTTGGCGATGTCCCTGGAGGTGATCGAGGAACTGACCACAAGACAGACCTTGCGGAAGCTGGAAACGGGATCGAAAGGGCAGCGGGAACAGTTCTCCTTGGCTGCGGACTTACTGCTTGAATGCGAGACATCTGGCACTATTCCGTTTTCCATCATTGCCCGACATGCCTTTATTGGTGAGGCTTTGTTGCAGTCACTGGTGCGGCGGGGGGCGATTGCCGAGAACCGGCTGGATATTTTTAAACGATCCGTGCGAACTATCAGCGGCGAATTGACGTCTGATTTTGCCGCAGTCTGTCACGGCAGTTTTCGCCCGGAAACATTCATGATGCGCTACGGCCATCTGCGCCCCGGCACCTATGACATTATGTCTTTGCGCTATGATCATCGGAACGAGTTGTTTGAGGGATCAGCTCTTGGGGCGGAGCCACAGGTGCCGAATTTTGCGCTGACCGGGGCCGAGCGGCAAAATATGAATAAGGTCCTGACCGAATGCGGCATCACGGCGGTCGATGCGGACAGCTTATTGGATTTCGCCCGGCGCACCATTGCGGGCCGTGAATATGCGAAGTTCATATTTTCGGCTAATATTTCTGACGCCCTGGAAGCTATCGCCGCGTGGGGGGAAAATATCGGTCTTGATCGCGAACATCTCTCCTACATCGAATTCGATGCCATGACCGATGCGCGTGTGAAACCCTTGCTTGATGATATCGACCTCCACTTTATTGATCTGGCTGAACAAGGCCGGCGCACCGTGGCCATGGCCCAGTCATTGAAACTTGGTTATATCCTCCGCGACCGCCGGGACATCTATGTCGTGCCCTTGCATCGCGCAGCACCGAATTTTGTTGGCAGCGAACGTGCTGTTGCAGAACCCGTCCTGCTCGGGCCTTTGGCGTCATCCGCAACCGATATTTACAATCGCATTGTCTGTATCGAGAATGCTGATCCTGGCTATGATTGGATATTCACCAAGGGGATCAAAGGCTTAGTTACGAAATTTGGCGGTGCCAACTCCCATATGGCAATCCGTTGTGCCGAATTCGGCCTCAGTGCCGCCATCGGCTGTGGTGAAGGCACGTTTGAGCGTTTACTGGGGGCCCGAGCCATCGAGATTGACCCATTAGGCAAAACCCTACGTGCGGTCGATAACTAATCTGGCGGAAAACTCTCACATTTATTCGAAAATCTGCCCTGATGGTAAAATTTTGTTAAATAATTAAGCATATTTTTGACCGAATTGAATTTGTGATAAAGGGCAGTCTCAGGTTGGTGATCGCGCACCTGCCTGAAAATGAAAATACATGGATGTGAAACAGGTTGTCGATGTTGTTGAAGCTGATTTGAGCCCCTTCGCCAAGCCGGCGGCTAGACTGCTCGATCTAGGTTTTCCAGTACCAAGGCGTAGTCTTTTAAGACGGCGACTTCGTTTGGAATGGCGCCGGCCAGATATTCAAACTGTTCCCGCGCCCCTAAAAGGTCACGCATCTGCACCAGACAACGGGCCAGGCCATGGCGGGCGGCATGAAAATTTTCATCCAAGTCGACAGCTTGTAGCAAGACCCGACGCGCCGCATCATAACGCTGGGTCTGCATAAACAGGCCGCCCAGGGTATTCCAGGCCAGCATGTAGTCTGGCCGCGCTTGCACCAGCTCTCGCAGGATATCGATGGCCTCGCTCACCCGGCCCAGGCCGTCCAGGGCACCGGCTAGATTGTTACCGCATGCCGGATCGTTGCTCAGCTTGTAAGCGAGAGAGAAATAATGCGCCGCGCCGTCTAGATTTCCTTGCCTCTGTCTTAGATTTCCCAGGGAAAAATTGCCTGCTGGATGGTTTGGCTCGGCCCGTAGGGTTTCTTGCAGATATTGTTCGGCCAAATCCTCTTCGCCATTTTTGTGGGCGATCTCCGATAAGCGGTGCCAAGCATCAAAGTGACGCACATCAAGGCCTGTAGCATATAGATAACTGCGGGCGGCGTCCTCCAGCTCGCCCAGATGTTCTTGCATTTGACCCAGTTGAAAGCGACTTTGGGGATTGCCTGTGTCCATATCCACAGCACGTTCAAGGCATTGTTTCGCCTCCCCATGGCGCTGCAGGCCGCCAAGAACAATCCCAAGGTTCAACCAAACAACCGGCTGCGTCGGCCAAATATCGGTCAGTTCCAGATACAGCGGCACCGCATCCAGCAATTGGCCAGTGGCGGCCAGATCATTGGCTTGTTGCCACAGGGCCTCGCCTTCAGGCGAGGGATTATTGGAAGAGGTTTTATCCGTGCTCATAATGTCCGAAGGGTCGCAGCATATGGTTAATTTTGTCCTGAGATATCCCGATAGATTGGTGCTTGCGGCTGAATATCTTGGGACTATATTGCAGGCCATGTCAGACACGGAAAATTTGCAGCAAATGATCGATCACGGTATCGCCCTTGATGGGGTGAGCCCGGGCGGTCGTGTTGTTGTGGCCATGTCCGGCGGGGTCGATAGCTCCGTCTGTGCCGCCCTGTGTCAACGCGCGGGCTATGAAGTGGTGGGTATCACCCTGCAGCTTTATGATCACGGCCAGGCCGTGCAACGGCCCGGTGCGTGTTGTGCAGGCGCCGACATTTATGATGCCAAGCAAGTTGCCGATGGTCTTAACATTGCCCATTACGTCCTGGACTATGAAGATCGCTTTCGTGCGGCTGTGATCGATGATTTTGTCGATGACTATTTGGCCGGTTCCACGCCCATCCCCTGCATTCGCTGTAATCAACGGGTCAAGTTCAAGGATTTGTTGGCGACGGCACGCGAGTTGGACGCAGAAGCATTGATCACCGGCCACTATGTCCGCCGCATTGAAGGCAGCCAGGGGGCGGAGCTGCATTGCGCCGCCGATCCACAAAAGGATCAAAGTTATTTTCTGTTTACGACAGAGCAGGCCCAGCTTGATTATTTGCGCTTTCCCTTAGGCGATCTGGCGGGTAAGGCGACGACCAGGGCGTTGGCGGAGGCATTCGGCCTGGGCGTTGCGGCAAAGCCTGACAGCCAGGACATCTGTTTCGTGCCTGATGGTAAGTACGGGGAATTGATCGAACGTTTGCGCCCCGGTGCGGCAGAGCCCGGCGATCTTGTTGATCTGGATGGCGAGGTTCTTGGGCAGCATAACGGGGTGATCCATTATACGGTTGGTCAACGCAAAGGGTTGGGCCTGTCCGGGCCGGAGCCATTGTACGTCCTGGCCTTGGATGCAACGGCGCGTCGTGTCGTCGTCGGGCCCAAGTCGGCCTTGGCGAAAAGTCTGGTCAAACTCCACGACGTCAATTGGCTGGATCATGTGGCACCGATTGAGGGCAGGGCGGTCCAGGCGCGGATTAGGTCGACCCATCCCCCCGTCGATGCGACATTGAGTATATCTACCGGCGCTGACGGTCTGGCAATTGAATTGCTGAAAGCAGAGGACGCTGTGGCCCCTGGGCAAGCATGTGTCATCTATGACGGTGCGCGGGTCCTGGGCGGCGGCTGGATCGCCAGATCTTAAGGCTGCAATTTTTTGCAGCAGTATCTACTTCCCGCCTGCAATCTTAATCAGTTGTAAAGAAATTCTCCCCAAACTGTAATAAAGATATTCGTCGGGCAAAGAATTGCATCCGTCGCTGAATCAACCATTGGTTGATTCACCGACGGATGTCAACCAAAACAACACCGTCTTTTTGTTTTGTTGTACAAAATGGTGGTCGGCACGGATC
>JAPKBD010000382.1 GCA_028824965.1 Alphaproteobacteria bacterium
GAAAATCAATCATAGTTATCGGGGTCAGCCCCTTAAATAATTGTTGCCTCCAATTTTTTTTGCCCGCCACCACCCACCGTGCTAAATGAGCGGAGTTCCAGCGTCTCGATAATGCTAATCTGCGGATGAGAACGACGGAAATTTTAGAGATAGTGCGAAACAATATGAACGACAGTTCGGCGATGATACGGCTATTGGATCAATTCCATGCTGGGCGGGTTACCTGCCTGGGTGATTTGATGCTAGATAGGTATGTCCATGGCCGGGTGGAGAGAATATCGGCCGAGGCACCCATCCCCATTATCCGGGCGGTGCGTGACGATGCCATGCTGGGCGGTGTCGGTAATGTGGTACGCAATATTGCGGCAGCCGGTGGCCAGGCGCATTTATTGGCGGTGCATGGTAACGATGATGCGGGCGCCGAAGTCGCCGATTTGGTTGGTGCAATGGGCCGGGTTCAGGCTGACCTGCTGGTAGCAGAAGGACGGTCGACGACGGTCAAGACCCGATATATAGCCGACGGTCAGCAATTGTTGCGGGCGGATCGGGAAACCACAACGCCGATAAATGCCGCCCATGGCACGGCATTGCTGGCCCATTTGGATCGGGCCTTGGAGCACACGGATGTGCTTGTCCTATCAGACTATGACAAGGGCGTGTTGAACGACGATGTCCTGGCAGCGGCCATTCAACAGGCCCGCGCCGCCAAAATCCCCATCATTGCGGACCCCAAGCGCACAGATTTAACGGCCTATTCAGGCGTCGACTATCTAAAGCCAAACCGCGTGGAACTGGCCGCGGCCACGGGCCTGCCCTGTGATAACGACGAACAGGTTACCCAGGCCGCCCGCGCTGTGATGAGCAAATGCGATATCGGCGCTATGCTGGTCAGCCGGTCGGAACAGGGCATTAGCCTGATACCACGGGATGGCGCGCCGATCCATTTACCCACACGCCCGCCGGAAGTCTTCGATGTATCGGGCGCTGGTGACACCGTGGTTGCAATTTTTGCCCTGGCCCTGGCAGCCGGAGCAGAGCCTGGCCTGTGCGCCCGACTGGCAAATTTAGCCGCCGCCATCGTGGTCGGCAAAGTTGGCACGGCAGCTGTCACGGCGGATGAGCTGGCCAACGGTATTCTGTCTGCTGATTTGAACCAATCCGAGGACAAGGTTGTATCCGCCGC
This sequence comes from Alphaproteobacteria bacterium, assembly GCA_028824965.1. Taxonomy (GTDB): domain Bacteria; phylum Pseudomonadota; class Alphaproteobacteria. The sequence continues at coordinate 1,184 of JAPKBD010000382.1, forward strand.
CCTAGCCGTAGCGGATATGGAGCGTTGGCGGGCACGCGGCCTGAAAATCGGCTTCACCAACGGCTGCTTTGATCTTTTACATCCGGGCCATATATCTCTTTTGAACGAAGCGAAAAGCCATTGCGACCGTTTGGTGGTGGCGATAAATGATGATGCCTCTGTGCGCCGCCTGGAAAAAGGCGAAGGCCGGCCCGTACAGTCTGAGGCCGCCCGCGCTTTGGTATTGGCATCATTGGCCATGGTCGACCGGGTCTTGATCTTCTCTGACGACACGCCCATTCCGTTAATTGAGCAATTGCGCCCGGACGTTCTGATCAAAGGCGGGGACTATGATATCGCCGGCGTCGTCGGCGGCGATATCGTGCGGGCCTATGGTGGTGAGGTAAAGCTGGCAGGATTTCTTGACGGCCACAGCTCCACCGCTGTGATTGCCCGCATGGGAAAAAGTTCCAACAATGGCGATTAGTCGCAATGGCTGAAACGATCCCCAAAGACATTAATGTCGACATTAATCTGGATGTTGTCGTCATCGGTGGCGGCATCGCGGGCCTGTGGCTGCTGGATCGCTTGAAAAAAGCCGGCTTTGCAGCCTTGTTGTTGAACAAGGGGCCCCTCGGCCAGGGGCAAAGCATCGCCGCCCAAGGTATCATACACAGTGGCACAAAATATTTCGGCGGGGAAACCTCTGTTGCGGATCTGGAGTTCATGCCAGCAAGATGGCGCGCCTGCCTGTCCGGGGGGCCCGAGCCATCAACGCCATTTGGGGCAAACGACCCCGACCTTTCCGCAGTGGCCCCCCTGTCAGAGGCCATGAAGATGTGGCTGCCACCGCAATTGGGGGGAGGTCTTTTGGCAGGGTTTTCCCAGAAGATCATGCGCAGCCAAATGCTGGAATGTCCGCCCGAAGACCGCCCCGGTGTATTGCCGAACGTAAAAAATGGCAAACTATTCGCGACCGACGAATTGGTCGTCGATGTACCTAAAATCCTATCGGGCCTGCAAAACCTGAACAGCAACGATATTCGGGCCTTGCCTGACGGCGTGGATATAGCTTTTGGGGCTGATACAAAAGACGGCGTTACCATAACCGCTGGCCCTGTCTCGATTAAGGCGCAACGGCTCATCTGCACAGCCGGTGCCGGGAACGAGGCTTTGCTGGCAAGCCTGGGTTGGGCCAACATCGCCACTCAACGCCGCCCCCTGCATCAGGTTATCGTCGGGAATATGCAACAGCCACTGTTTCTTCATTGTATCGGCAGGAACCCGAAACCCCTGGCCACCATTACCTCTCATCCCGACGGCGGGGGCGGATATTACTGGTACATTGGCGGCCTTATCGCAGAGCAAGGTGCGACACAGGACCCGGATAAATTAATCACCACCGCCCAGGCGAAGCTGCAAAAACTGTTGCCAAACGCGGATTTTACCCAGGCCCGTTGGGCAACGCACAGGGTTGACCGTGCTGAACCTGCAGGTCATGGGGGGCACGTTGGTTTCAGGCCAGGCTCCGTCACAGCGCAGGGTCATGGCGCCATTATCGTCGGATGGCCGACCAAGCTGGCCCTTGCCCCGGTTCTCTCGGATCACATTATGGCGATGCTGGATCGGACGGGCATTCGCCCCAATACAAAGATCGGCACAGGGACAACCAGCGGCACGACTTATCTGTCTGCCCTGCCCCGCCCTGGGATTGCCAAGACACCATGGGACGCCGTCGAAACATGGAATTGAGATCGCTTGGCGCACGCGGCCCCCAGATCAGCGCACTAAGTTTGGGCAGCACAAAGTTCGGTCGTCGTGAAGGCGTGAAATACCCAAACGATTTTACCCTGCCCAGCGATGGGCAACTATCCGACCTGCTGGCACTTGCCAAGGACAACGGCATCAACCTGGTGGATACGGCACCCAGCTATGGCACATCAGAGGCACGGATCGGCGGGCTGATCGGCAATGATGACCATTGGCACATAGCAACAAAGGTGGGAGAGGAATTTGTTGATGGCCGGTCCCATTTTGATTTTTCCCCCACGGCCATTCGAGCCAGCGTCGAACGCAGCCGGCAGCACCTGCGACGCGATATCCTCGACATCGTTTTGCTGCATCTATCAGACGATGAAATCTCTATTCTGGAAGACGGCCGCGCGATGGCAGCGTTGATGGAACTGCGGGCGCAGGGTTTAATCGGCGCTGTCGGGGCATCAACCAAAACTGTTGCCGCAGGATTGTTGGCGGTCGCACAAATCGATCCGGGCGATCTGGTCATGGTCACCCTGAACCCAGGCGATCAAAGTCAGCTGCCTGTCATTGATGTGGCCAGGGCATCTGACAAGGGTATATTAATCAAAAAGCCTTTGGATAGCGGACATCACGGAAACATCGGTGCGGCGCTTGGCAGCCTGGTCCTGGAACCAGGCGTCACCAGCGTTGTCATGGGGACCATTAACAAAGGCCATCTGGCGCAAAATTGTTTCGCTGTACAACAAGCATTAGCCGCCGGTTAGACGGCTGCAATAAATACGCCGAAAGGGCGA
>JAPKBD010000383.1 GCA_028824965.1 Alphaproteobacteria bacterium
CGCGGTGACATGTTTATACGGGCGGTTCACCCGGCCGGCGAGGAATTCATCGGTCTTTTCGTCCCCCTCGAAGATCGCGAATTTTGCGCCAACTTCCACGCCCATGTTGGAGACGGTCCAGCGTTGCGCAATGCTCATCTGGCGCGCGACGGGGCCTACATATTCCACGGATTTGTACAGCCCAAAATCGGTGCCAAGTTCACTAGCGACCTTAAGGATAACATCCTTCCCCACGCACCAGGCGGGCAGGATGCCGTTCAACACCACGCGCACGGACTCAGGCACCCGGAACCAAAGCTCGCCAAAAGCCAGCACATGGACCGCGTCTAGATTGGCGTTGGTAACGCAGGCATTGAACACCCCTCCGGATGTGGAATGGGAATCGCATTGGGCGATCAGATCACCCGGCGCGTACATGCCGTGTTCCGCGAATACCTGATGCAGGATACCGCCCCGGCCATATTCGAAATAGTTCGTAATATCGTATTTTTTGATCAGGCGGCGCAGGTCCTTGACCTTGTTCGCGGCCACAATGGTGGGCGGCGGTGCCTGATGATCGTCAACCATGTAGACCTTATCCGGGTCCCAAACCCGGTCGACCCCCAACGCCTCTAAATCAGCCAGGCGGTGGCCGGAGGTTGCATCTACCTTGCACCACATATATTCTCCCGGCATGGCGGTATCAGCGCCCGCGTGAGCAGCAAGTATCTTCTCGGCAATTGTCATACCCATGACAGCTTCCCCCTTCAGATTGGCTCCTATTACCGCCTAATCGACGGCGTAGCGTTGTTCCAACTCATAAATCTCGGGCAGACCCAGTAAGCTGGTTATGGTGTTGAACTGGTCCAGATCCCGGCCTAAGCCTTCACCGCTGCCCTGCTTGAGTTCTAGCAACGCCTGACGCACCGCCGCGTAGGACAGCGCATGGCCACCGCCGGTGATCATAATCTTAAAGCCGCGCCCGGCAATTTCAGGCGCGGGCAGAAGCTGGCCATTATAAAGGCACGGCATCCCCGGTTCCACCAGCCGGCGGGTATAGATATCCATATCGTCCATGGTCTTGATCCCATCGACAAACACCACGTCCGCACCCGCCTCGTGATAGGCCTCGGCGCGCCGGACCCCATCGTCCCAGCCGTTAGGTGCCACCGCGTCCGTACGGGCAATGATCACCAGGTCGGGATCCGTGCGCGCATCCAGGGCGGCGCGGATCTTCTGCACATGCTCAGCCATGGGTACGCAGCGCTTGCCTTCGAAAAATCCGCAACGTTTGGGGAAAACCTGATCCTCGATATGCATGGCCGCCGCACCTGCCGTCTCATATTCCCGCACGGCACGCTGGGCGTTGATGGCATTGCCATAGCCGGTATCCGCATCGGCGATGACCGGCACATCGACCGCGTCCGCGATATAACCAAGATTGCTGACCATTTCCGCCATGCTGGTAAGGCCCACGTCCGGCAGACCGATCTGGGCCGAGGTTCCATGACCGGTCATGTAAACCGCTTGGGCACCTTGCCCCTGGGCAATCAGCGCGGTGAAGCCATCATAAACGAACGGAGCCAGGGCCATGCCGTCCGCCATCGTTTTTTTTAATTGTGCGCCGGGACTGCTCGCAAAGCCACTCATTGTGCCTGCCCCTCTTCAGCGGTGGTTTCATAACGTTGTTCAAGTTCGTACACTTCCGGCACACCAAGAATATCGTTCACCGTCTCTCCCTGGCCGGGCGCGCTGAATTGGGCGAAAGTCTGCCGGGTGGAGCCACTGCTGTTCAACTCCTGCATGGCCGACGTTGCGCTTTTGAATACGGCACCCAGGGCCAGTCCCGCCAGGATCTGTATCTTGAAGCCCATGCGGTTGGCATCTTCCGCTGTCACCAATCCACCGTTATATAGACAGGGAATGCCCTTTTGGGCCAGCTCGCGGCTGTAAATATCCAGTTCTTCCAGGGTGCGGATACCATCGACAAAGATAAGATCTGCGCCGGCTTCACGATAAGCCCGCGAACGGGCCAGGGCGTCTTCCCAGCCATTCGGCGCCAAGGCATCTGTGCGGGCAATGATCACCGTATCGGGATTGGTGCGGGCATCCAGGGCGGCGCGGATTTTCTCTGCATGCTCCTCCAGGGGAATGACGGCCTTGCCTTCCATAAAGCCGCATTTTTTCGGAAATACCTGATCCTCGATATGAAAAGCGGCGACGCCTGCGCGCTCATATTCACGCACCGTGCGGCGAACATTGATAATGTTGCCATACCCTGTATCGGCGTCGGCGATGACCGGAATGGTCGTGGCGCGGCAGATATGGCGAAGATTTTGCACCATCTCTGTCTGGGTAATCAGCCCCACATCCGGGTAGCCGTATCGCGCGGCGGTGCCAAAGCCCGTGATATAGACCGCATCGAACCCGGTGTGCTCCACCGCTTTCGCAAACAATGCATTGTAGACACCCGGCGCAAGCACCACGCCTTGTTCCATCAGTTGCCGTAATCGGGAAGAATCCTGCATATTGATCACTCCTCGCGCCGTTTCAGACCGTCTGGTCCATTCTGCCATTGCCCACAAGTGTAACCCGACATTTCCCAGATAACGCTTAAATCGAAGCCAATCGTAGTCAAATTCCGTCGCTTATGGAAGGAATTTGCTCGGCGGCCATCCGACGGGATGATCGACGACAAGATGAAAGTTGTAAAATAGTGCTTTTGATAGTTCCGTCTGTGTCTGCTTGGTACTCAATTTCGTGATCTAAATGCGAGTGATAAAGCTCACTCCGCCTTGTCATCTCGAGGTGGGGGCGGCGTCGTCCTGATCGAGATGGGTCTGCATTTTTGCCAAAGCCCGGGGAATCGCAAACGGGAGCCTAATGGCACCTCGAGAATTTCCCATTGCCTCCCCCCACCGACCCTGTTACCCCCAGGCTAGGGCCACTGGGGGCTACGATGTCCTGCCGCGTGGCGTGGGCTGTGAAATCAACCGCCAACAGCGCGGTCATGCGGTGTAAGAGGATGAGATATCGGCATGGTGATTGTGGTCCACTCCGGAGCCGAAGGTTGACGCGAGATAGCCAATGAGCATCGCCGTGATTTCCTGCTTCTGCCATTGCACTATTGCCCAAAATACTCCCGATTGCTCTATACGAGTTGACACCAGATCGAACTGACTATCATAGTCGCGTTGGCCATCGCCATTTGCCAAGTCGGAACCAAGAGGGCTTTTCAATTCGGCGGCCACAATTGGCACTAGAGCGGATCCGATTTAATCCAGGTCACATCCTGCGGCGGCGAAATAGTTTTTGCATTGTGCAGGCTTGAATTGCTCAATGACCTCGGCAACAACGTCCCATAATTCAAGGATTGTGCGTGCGGCGGCTTTTCGGAGTGCGGCCTTGAATTTGGAGAATGCCATTTCGATTGGATTGAAGTCGGGCGAATAGGGCGGCAGGTAAACGAGCCGGGCGCCGGCCTCTTCGATCGCTTGACGGACGCCCGTGACCTTGTGTGCGGGCAGGTTATCCATGATTACGGCCATTCCCGTTTCCAGTTCAGGCACCAGCACCTGATGGATATAGGCCAGGAAGGCATCACCGTTCATGGGGCCGTCCAGAACCATCGGCGCGACCATGCCGTTGAGGCTCAACCCAGCGGTAAATGTGGTCGTCTTCCAGTGACCATGTGGGACGGCGGCGCGGCAGCGCTGGCCGCGCTTGGCC
>JAPKBD010000384.1 GCA_028824965.1 Alphaproteobacteria bacterium
CAGCGAGCGTGTTAGTGGTCGAGTTTCGCAATCTCGAGTATAGACAGAAACCCTATAGCGGCGCGATATGGAATACAGGGTCTCCCCTGCCGTCACCTTATGATAACGCAGGGATGGAATGTGCAGGGTCTGCCCACGGCGCAATCGATAGGGAGGCTGTAATTTATTGGCCGAAATAAGTGCGCCCAGGCTAACGCCCGAACGTCGGGAAATCGAATAAAGCGTTTCTTGCGCTGCCACCCTATACGAACCCGAAGATACCGAAACGGCCTTTGCTGGTGCAGCCACTTGTGTACCGGGACTGTTCCCGGGGCTCGTTTTGGTGCCATAGACAACGGGTGCAGGGCCCGAACGGCTGCAAGCCGCCACGACAAGCACGATTGCCAGCCCGGCTATAATATTTGCGAATCTACCCCACATAGGCGGAAGATACCCCCTCAACACCCCATACCGCAAACAGCATGGCTTGACTATTTTCCCTGCCGCCATACCGTTGCCGAAAGGCAATCTGCACGGGCGAGGAACCATCATGTTAGAAGATCAATTCGATGCAGCGTTCAGGCCCATCCCCCTGCCTGACTATCAGGAACAGGACCCCGTGCAAATGCAGGCATCGGCCAAACAATTTTATAACTTTGCCCGCAGACGACACACGGTACGGGAATTCTCCCCCCGCCCCGTACCTAGGGAATTGATCGAACAATGCCTGCTGACCGCCGGCACTGCCCCCAGCGGGGCCAATCATCAACCCTGGCATTTCGCGGCCATTAGTGATCCGGCCATGAAAAATACCATTCGCCACATGGCGGAGGAGGAAGAGCGCGCGTTCTATGACGGCCGGGCTAATGAGGAATGGCTGCGCGCCTTAAAACCTATTGGCACTGACCCGGAAAAACCGTTCCTGGAAACAGCACCTTGGCTGATCTGTATATTCGGCGCGCGGAAAAGCCGCGGTGCGGATGGTAGGCTGTACAAAAACTATTACGTGCCGGAATCCGTCTCCATTGCCACAGGCTTTTTGATCCTGGCATTGCACAATGCCGGTCTATCGACCCTGACCCACACACCGGCACCCATGGGTTTTCTTAACGAAATTTGCGGGCGGCCCAAAAGTGAGCGGCCCTTTATACTTTTGGTTGCCGGGTATCCAGATCCAAAGGCCCATATTCCGGCCCATGCGACTGTTAAAAAGCCGTTGGATCAAATCGCGACGTTCTTTTAATAACCCACCAGGTTCCACTAACGACTTTGGGGCATACCTTCGACCAACGGGACAAATCGTACATCCAGCAGGGTTTCCTCGTGAAAGCCGGTGCTGTCACGGCGAACCCGGATCAGGGTTTGCGCCCCTGACTGCCCAACAGGCACTACCATAACGCCGCCATCGTCCAATTGATCTGCCAGGACCGACGGCATGGTTGGGGCCGCTGCCGTGACAATGATGCGGGTAAAGGGTGCCAATTCCGGCCAGCCCTTGCCGCCATCACCCAGGCGCGTGGTGATATTATGTAGCTTCATTGCCACGAACCGCGGTTCGGCCTGGGCCAACAACGTGCGGTAACGCTCAACAGTGCAAACCCGGCGACACAGTTGCGCCAATACAGCCGATTGATAGCCCGACCCGGTGCCGATTTCCAACACCCGGTCCCGCCCCCCCAATTCCAGCGCCTGGGTCATAAAGGCAACGATGTAGGGTTGGCTGATCGTTTGGCCCTGGGAAATTGGCAGGGGGATATTCTCATATGCTTCCGACAGCATGGCCTCAGGCACAAACATTTCACGCGGCACACGTTCAACCGCACTCAAAACCTGCTTGTCGGTTATGCCCTGCTTGCGCAGTTCCATGATGAGGCGGATTTTATGCGCCTCATATCCCATTCCTAAAATGACGCTTTCAACTGTTTCAGGGCCTTATTTTCAGTCAGGTCCATGTGCAGGGGCGTAATGGCGATACGTCCTGCCTCGGTCGCGGACAGATCAGTATTTTCCGCCGGGCTGCCGTGTTGCGGGCGAAAGCCGATCCAATAATAGGGCCTCTCGCGCGCATCGATCCGTTCTTCGATATTCAGGGCGGTGATATCGCGGCGGCCCTGACGACATATTTCGATACCCTGGACATCGCCGGGCAGGACATCGGGGAAATTGACATTCATCAACACATCTTTGGACCAACCAAGGGCGACCAGACGTTTGACAATATCGCCCGCATGCTTTTCCGCCGTAGCCCAATGCATGACCTTGCGATTGGCGAATGACTGGCTCAACGCAATAGACGGCACACCCACTAAAGTACCTTCCATGGCCGCAGCGATAGTGCCGGAATAGGTTACGTCCTCGCCCATATTGGCGCCTCTGTTAACGCCGGACAGCAACAAATCAGGGCGCTTGTCCGCCATGACCTGGTTTAAGGCCATCATCACGCAATCGGTCGGCGTTCCTTGAACGGCAAATTTCTTCGCGGAAATTTTTCGTAGTCTTAAGGGTGCTGTCAGTGTCAGGGAATGACCCGCGCCGCTATGTTCCGTCTCGGGCGCGACCACCCAGACATCGTCCGACAATTCCCGCGCGATGCGTTGCATCACCTTCATACCCGGCGCGTTAATACCGTCGTCGTTGGTCACGAGAATACGCATGTTCTTCAAGTTAGCTCGCTTCGGAGCAGGCTTCTTTGCCGTGGGCTTCTTGGCCATATTCAGACAATCCTCGTCATTCCGCCCATATAGGGCTGCAAGGCTTCGGGAATGGCAAAGCCGCCCTCTGCCAGTTGATTATTTTCCATCACCGCAATCAAAGTGCGGCCCACTGCCAGGCCGGAGCCGTTCAGCGTATGGACAAAATTGGTGCCCTTGCCCTGATTTGGTTTGAACCGCGCGCTCATACGCCGGGCCTGAAAATCACCGCAGTTGGAGCAGGATGATATTTCCCGATAGCAATCCTGCCCCGGCATCCAGCCTTCCAGGTCATAGGTCCGCCTCGCGGAGAAACCCATATCGCCACTGCTCAACAACATAGTTCGATAGGCAATGCCAAGGCGCTGGAGAATGGTTTCCGCACAATTCGTCATGCGATCCAGTTCTTCGCTCGAGCGATCGGGATGAGTGATGGAGACCATCTCCACTTTGTAGAATTGATGTTGGCGCAACATGCCGCGGGTATCACGCCCGGCTGCACCGGCCTCTGATCGGAAACAAGGCGTGTGGGCGGTAAAGCGTTTGGGCAGATCGCCCTCCGCCAACACCTCGTCGCGGACCAGATTGGTCAGCACCATTTCCGCTGTCGGCAGCAGGTAAAAGTCATCCGTGGTCTTGAACAGATCTTCTTCAAATTTCGGCAGGTTGCCGGTACCGAACGCCGTGTGCTCGCGCACCAGAAGGGGCGGTGAGATCTCTTCATAGTCGAATTCCTGGGTATGAATATCCAACATGAAATCAGCCAGGGCCCGTTCCATCCGGGCCAGGGCACCGCGCAATACGACAAAACGTGCGCCGGAAATTTTCGAGGCTGCCTCAAAGTCCATCAGGCCCAGCGCTTCGCCAATTTCGAAATGCTGTTTCACGTCAAAATCAAAAACAGGGGGTTCGCCATGACGGCGCACTTCCACATTCGTCTCTTCATCCGCGCCGACGGGCACTGTTTCCTCCGGCCGATTGGGCAGACCGGACAATGTCTCACGCAACGCTTGGGACAAATCCCGCTCAACCTCTTCA
>JAPKBD010000385.1 GCA_028824965.1 Alphaproteobacteria bacterium
CGGCTGTACACGGGGCCAAATCCGGGCCGTTGTTACGCCTGTCCGATGACAGCTTCATCCCCGGGCATCGGGACCTGGCCCAGCGTATCCATGATACCTCCCCCTCCAAGGTCGTGCCCCAGATTATTCATTTTATGAAGGTCGCCCGCTCCGGCTGGCGGCAGACCATCGAGGACCTGGAGGTAGGTGATATAGACCTTATCATCGAAGATTTTGGTCTGGCCGCCCTGCGCGCGCGGGAGGCGGGCTACGACGGGGTGGAGCTGCATTCGGCCCATGCCTATACCTTGTCCTCGTTCCTATCCAAGCGTAATCGGCGCAAGGACCGCTATGGCGGCCACACATTGGAGGGACGCCTGGCATTATTCGGTGATGTCATGGCGGAGGTACGCCGCCGTGTTGGGGCTGACTTCCCCGTCGGGGTGCGGTTTCTGGCAGAGGAAGCGATCAAGGGCGGCTATGCCCTACCCGAAGCCCAACAGATCGCCCTGCGCATGGCCCAGCTGGGGGTGGATTATATCTCCCTCTCCGTTGGTGGAAAATTTGAAGACGCCGAACAGCGGCCCGGGCAACCGCTTTATCCCTATACCGGTTATTCCGGTGATCGGTGTATGCCCGGCGATTGGTACCCGGACCTCCCCCACGTGCATTTGGCCGCTGGGATCAAAGGCTATCTGAATGAACGGGGCTATGAAACGCCGGTAATTTCGGCTGGCAAGATCGCGCAACCGGACCAGGCGGAAGGGCTGTTGCAAAACGGTCAGGCCGACCTGATCGGCATGGCGCGGCAATTGCTGGCGGATCCGGACTGGACATTAAAGGTGATGCAGGGGCGCGACGATGAAATCATCCGCTGTGTCTATTGCAATGTCTGCAAAGATCTGGATGAGCGGTTTAAAGAAGTGACATGTTTTCTGTGGCCCAAGCGCCAATTACAGGCCCCTGACGACCAGGTCAGCGGAACAGCGCCCCATTGGCCCGAAGCTGACGCGGCACTGTCGGTTATAGGCCTGAACGGCCGCATCAAGCTGGCCTGGTCCGCAGCGGAAACTGACAGCGCCGGCGCTGAAATTGCCGGCTATGACATCTATCGCGCTGACGAACACGGTACGGTGAAATGTATCGAGGCTGTAAAAGGCCGCCGATACGTGGATCGCATGGCCATGGCCGGGCAGCAATATCGTTATTTCGTGCGTGCCTTTGACCGCAATGGCCGGGCCAGCGTGCCGTCGGAGACAATTGCCATAACAATGACGATGGCGGAAGATGTCGTGAACTAGCGCACTAACGGGAGGCGAAATGCCAATACCGACGTCCCATGGGTCCCACGGGTATAATGCATCAGCACCGGGTGGTCCCACCGCCCACGAGGATCACTTCGCGGCGGATAACCTGCCGCCCGTAGCCAGCTGGCCGGACATTGACTATTCCAAGCTGCCTGAATTGGCGGCCCTGGGCAATCGCATCAATTGCGCCACCGCGCTGCTGGACAAAGGGGCCCAGGATTTCCCGGACCGGGTTGCCATCTTTGATGACCAGGTGCGCTGGACCTATAAGGAGTTGTTGGAGACAGCCAACCAAATTGCCCATGTCTTGGTGGCGGATCTATCCATTCGTCCCGGCAACAGGGTGCTTTTGCGGTCTGCTAATAACCCCATGTATGCGGCCTGCTGGTTTGCAGTGATGAAAGTTGGTGCCATTGCGGTTGCCACCATGCCCCTGCTTCGCGCCCGCGAACTCACCTATATGGCGGATTTCGCCCAGGTGCGGGTCGCCTTGTGTGACGGAAAATTGGTTGATGAATTGACCATGGCACGCGATAGCGCCGAGCATTTGCAAGACATCGTCTGCTTCAATGATGCTCGCCCAAATAATCTCGATGGGCGCATGGCGGACAAGCCGAAAACCTTCACCAATGTCGATACCGCCGCCGACGATGTCTGCATCATCGCCTTCACCTCCGGCACCACGGGGCCACCCAAGGCGTGCATGCATTTTCACCGCGACGTCATGGCGGTTTGTCTGACCTCGTCCGGGCAGATTATAAAGCCAACCGCAGCCGATATATTTACGGGCACACCACCCCTCGCCTTCACCTATGGCCTGGGAGGATTATTGCTGTTCCCCCTCGCCGTTGGCGCATCGGTCTTATTGGTGGAAGGGTATACACCCGACAGCCTGATTAGCGCGGTCAACAGACACAAGGTCACAATCTTGTTCACGGCCCCGACTATGTATCGCACCCTGACAACGCTGACGGCGGCCACGCCCATGCCCAGTTTGCGAATTTGCAATTCCGCCGGCGAAGCACTGCCCAAACCTACCTGGGATGATTGGCATGGGGCGACAGGCTTACGCATTCATGACGGCATTGGGGCCACTGAAATGCTGCACACGTTCATCGCCGGTCATGGCGATAACATTCGCCCAGGGGCCACGGGGCGGACCATACCCGGGTATGAGGCCCGGGTGCTGAATGATCTCGGCGAGACGGCGGGCATTGGTGAAATCGGCCGCCTGGCAGTCCGCGGCCCCACGGGTTGTCGGTATATGGCCAATCCGGAACGTCAGGCAACGTATGTGGTCGCAGGCTGGAACCTGACCGGCGACAGTTATATGCAGGACGAGAATGGTTATTTTTGGTACCAGGCACGCACCGATGATCTGATCGTCTCAGCCGGCTATAATATCTCCGGCGCGGAAATTGAGGCGGTTTTACTGGAACATGACGGGGTTGCCGATTGTGCGGTTATTGCCAGCCCCAACGAACGGCGCGGCCAAATCGTCAAAGCCTATGTGGTCCCCCACAATCCCGATCAGGCTGGGCCTGAACTGGCTAAGGTGTTGCAGGATCATGTGAAGGCGACCATAGCGCCCTATAAATATCCCCGCGCCGTGGAATTCATTGATCAGCTGCCCCGCACGGCAACGGGCAAAGTACAACGCTTCGCTTTGCGCGCGATGGACAGCGATAACGTCTAGATTTTCTAGCCGACGACGGATTTTACCAGGTCTTCGGTATTTTTGGCCGTGCCTGAAAGGGCGTTGGATATTTCAGAGACGGCAACAGCACTATCACCGCCAAGTTGTGCGGCGACCCGAAGGGCAAGGGCGCTTTGCTCCAGCAATTCAAGGTTTTTAATCATTGGCCGTTCACCATGCATACGGCGGGCCACTTTCAGTACGCTGTCACAAAGGCTGCCTAGTTGAGCCAAGTCCCGCGACGGGATCGACTCGTGAAAACCACGCCCCGATTTAACGATTTGCTCCAACTCCCGGTCGATCCAATCGGGCAGAGACGGATCTTCATAGGCCTTGAACAGCACATCCGTAATGGCCCACATGCGCCGGGCAATATTGCGCACCTTAACCTTGCGCAACTGACTCAGGGTTTCAGCGATTGTATCAGCGTTGGGGCCCAAATCGGGCAACCCCTCGGCCCGGGCACGCAGGGCATTCGGCACCATGACAGTACCCGCATCATTGGCCCTGGCCTCTAGGGAGCGCCTGTCGGGGCCAAAATATTCTTCCGTTACGACGAAGGGTTTGCGATTTCGCACCAGGATGCTGATACGTTCGCCCAAGTTCGTCGCCGAAAAGGGGTGTGCGAGAAAATCGTCCGCGCCTGAATCTATAATAGAACGGATCAGCCGCAGGCGGGCATCCCAACTGGTCAGAATGATGGGCAG
>JAPKBD010000386.1 GCA_028824965.1 Alphaproteobacteria bacterium
GGGTCGCCGTCGATTGGGAACGCAATATCGCCAAACTTGCCGCCGATCCATCCACTGCAGCCAAGTATCTCAAAAACGGCCAATCACCGAAATCCGGTCAGGTCTGGCGCTTGCCGGAATTGGCGGAAACCCTGCGCACCATTGCCAAGGAGGGCCGGGACGGCTTTTACAAAGGCTGGGTGGCTGAGGATATTGTCAATTATTTGAGCGGCCTGGGCGGCTGTCACGACCTGGATGACTTTGCCGAAATGCGGGCGGAATATGTAGAGCCGATTTCCACTGATTACCGCGGCTATACCATGTTGCAGATCCCGCCCAACGGCCAGGGCATCACAGCCCTGATGATGCTGAACATTCTTGAAGATTATGATCTGGCCAGCATGGATCCCAACGGCGTCGCCCGGCTGCATTTGGAGACCGAGGCATCCCGCATGGCCTATGCGGCCCGTGATCGCTATGTCGCTGACCAAAGGCACGAAGATGTGCCGGTCGATCATATGCTGTCAGCGGAATTCGCCGCCGAAATGCGAGCCCAGATCAGCCCTGACCGGGCCGTCGATGCGCCGGAGGCCACAGGACCAGCCTACCGTGATACGGTCTATTTATCTGTGGTGGACAAGGACCGCAATGCCTGTTCCTTCATTAACTCCCTTTATATGCCTTTTGGTACGGGCCTGACCGCGCCGCGATCTGGCGTCATCCTGCAAAACCGGGCCGCAGGCTTTCGGGTTGAGCCGGGACACCCCAACAATGTTGCCCCGCGCAAACGGCCCCTGCAAACGATCATCCCCGGCATGTGCATGAAGGATGGAAAGGTGGCCTACGCCTATGGTGTCATGGGCGGCGGCTATCAGCCCGTCGGCCACACCCACGTACTGACCAACATGATCGACTATGGTATGGACCCCCAGGAAGCCATCGATAGTCCCCGGGTCTTTCACATCACCGGGCGCCTGGATGTGGAGCGCGGTTTAGGCGAGGATGTCATGGCTGGTCTGGCCGCATTAGGCCACGAAGTCGGGCGGCCGGATATGCCCTGGGGCGGTGGTCAGATTATCGCCGTCGATTGGGAAAACGGCACCTTGGCCGGCGGCTCGGACCCACGCAAGGACGGTTGCGCCCTGGGGTATTAGAGTCAGTTATTTGGTCTGATTATCAAACTTTGTGGTAGTCCCGATACCAGGCGGTGAATTTGGGAATGCCCTGCTCAATAGTGGTGGTGGGGCGAAAGCCCAAATCCCGTTCGATGGCGGTTAGATCCGCGTAGGTTTCTTTCACATCACCGGGCTGCATGGGTTCGAGAATGCGTTCGGCCTTGCGGCCCAGAGACTCTTCTAAAACTTCGATCAGGCGCAATAATTGTTCCGGATTGTTGTTGCCGATGTTGAAGACACGGTGCGGGGCAATCTTGTTGTCTTCCGTGCCACTGCTGGGCGGATTGTCGCGGGCCGCCAGGATTCCGGAGACGATATCGTCCACATAAGTAAAGTCACGGCGCATATCACCATGATTGAAAACCTTAATGGGGCGTCCGGCCAGAATAGCGTCTGTGAACAACCATAATGCCATGTCAGGCCGCCCCCAGGGTCCGTAGACCGTAAAGAAGCGCAGGCCCGTCAGTGGTATCCCGTACAGATGAGCATAGGACTGGGACATTAATTCATCGGACTTTTTCGTCGCAGCATAAAGCGATACCGGGTTGTCTACGGCGTCAGTCTCGCTGAAAGGCAATTTGCTGTTGCCGCCGTAGACAGAGGACGATGAGGCATAAACCATATGCTTCAGATCGGTTTGCTGACGGGCCAGTTCCAGAATAACCATATGCCCAACCAAATTTGCCTCAATATAGGCAAAGGGATTCTCGATGGAATAACGTACGCCGGCTTGGGCCGCCAGATGAATGATCGAGGTGAATTTTAACCCGCCGAAGGCATCCTGCATTGCAACGCGATCAGCGATATTGATTTGATGAAAGGTAAAATTCGGATGCTCCAGCAACTGGCGCAGGCGATCTTCTTTTAAGGTTTTGGAATAATACTGGTTCAGGTTATCGACGCCGACCACCCGTTCCCCCTGCGCCAACAGACGTTGGGCCACATGAAAGCCGATAAAACCAGCCGCGCCGGTCAACAGGTTCGTCATGGGCTTGCTTACTCCAAATTCAACTTCATCAAATTCAACTTCATAGTCGTCTGTAGCGGTACGGGCAATAGTACGGGCAACCGTACGGGCAAGGGACGTGCAACAGGCCATCGGGATGCTATCCGCGCTGTCTATAACTTCCGACCTTGACCCGAAGCCCCTTAATCGACTATCCGAATAATGTACTAATCGACCAAGACCAGCGCAAAATCAAGATCGCACCAGTGTGGGCATTACCTAACCCCTCTAATTCGGTGCGTCAATGTGAAGGAGCAGGCCATAGGCAGTGCGTGGCACGACGCAGTTACCGGTCTGGGCATCGTCGCGGCAGCGGCAGCGTTCAGTGCGTTGATTTGCGTCTTCGCAGGGCCAATTTGCACCTGGCTGGGGGTGTTGGATGCCCCGGACGGCCGGCGCAAACTGCACTTGGTCATCACGCCCTTGGCGGGCGGCCTTGCCATTGGTTTGCCGATCCTGGCGGCGCTATTTGTAACCGGATCAATGTCGAATTACCTGCCCTTGTATATGAGCGTTGCTGTGGCGGGTTTTGCCTGTCTGTTGCTGGGTTTACTGGACGATCGGGCCCATATTCGCCCGACCTATCGGCTGTTTCTGTCCCTCTTGCTGGCCTTGGCGGTTTTGGAAGTGGTGCCGGCGCTGCGGGTGACATTCCTGCACTTTAGCTTCCTCAATCAGGTCATGTTTTTGGAAGAATTTGCCCTGGTGTTCACGGCGGTCTGTATCGTTGGACTTCAAAATGCCATCAATATGGCGGACGGCAAAAATGGCATCGTAATAGGGCTGTGCCTGTTCTGGTGTGTGGAATTGCTGTTGTTTGCACCCGATCACATGCGGCCGGTGTTGCTGGCATTGGGGGGTGGGCTGGTGGTCACCCTGGCCTTCAATTTGCGCGGGCGGTTGTTCCTAGGCGATTCGGGCAGTTACTCGTTAAGCTTTATCATCGCATTGCTGGTGATTTACGCCTACGACGTTGGCTTCACCACCCTTCCGGCGGACCTTATCGCCCTGTGGTTCCTAATTCCGGTGGTCGATTGTCTGCGGGTCATGGCGTTGCGCGTATCACGGGGACAATCGCCCCTAGCCTCCGATAGCAGCCATTTGCATCATATTCTATATGATCGGCTGCCCTGGCGCCGGGGCCTCGCGGTCTATTTGGGTCTGGCCGGTGTGCCTGGATTATTAGCCTCCTTCGCACCCGGCACCACATTGGCCTGGGCCATCGCCGCCCTATGCTGTTACGGCGTTATTCTCGCCTGGCCAGCACGCCGCAGGCAGGCGACAGGCAACGCCGCGAAATAGGCTCTAATCGCGGCAATACGGGCGATTGTTAGATAATTAACGAAATCTGTCCTAAATGTCCTTAAATCGTACGATAGGGCGTTGTTTATCTGGCGTTCGGTGCCTATATTGCCCCCCGTCTTAAAGATGTCTAAATGGCCTAAAAAATGGGGCGTAGCCAAGCTGTAAGGCAACGGGTTTTGATCCCGTCATGCGCAGGTTCGATCCCTGCCGCCCCAA
>JAPKBD010000387.1 GCA_028824965.1 Alphaproteobacteria bacterium
CTTTCGCATGCGGTCCATAATAACACCTCATCGGCGTTATCTGGGTCAGCACCTTGATTTTTAATAATAAGCCTTACTAACCTAGGCTATACAATCAAAGCATGAAGGGCTTCACCCTACCAAGATGAAGCCCCATGGATTGACTCTTATTGCATTCACACAGGACCGGGTATCGATAGCGGCCCCGCGTTAAGATGCGGTCAGAGAAATTATTTCTTAAACCCTGTGATGCGGGTCAATGTCCCGGGAATAAATTCGTTTGTTTCAACATCAGAAAACCCGGCTTTGGTTAGATAGCCAACGACATCACCTTCCGAATGGGCCAGGCCCGTTGATCCGCTAACCGCCTCTGACAATCCCCACAATGCCGGCGCGATAGGACCACAGCGATCATCATCCAGAATTTCACCGATCAAGTGAAACTCACCGCCCGGCAGCAAAGCATCGTAGACCCGGCTCACAACACCGGCGATAATCTCTCGGCTGTATATGGGCAAATTGGATGCCATGATCGCAACATCCGTATCCGTGGGCAGGGCATCAGCGGTGAAATCACAAGGTTCTGCCGTGACCCGGTCCTGCACATTATGCTCGGCAATGAATTCCCGCGCCACAACGGCCACAGACGGCAGGTCCAGAACAACGGCCGTCATCTCCGGATAGGTATTTGCGGCGGTGATGCAATAGCAGCCCGAACCGCCGCCCAAATCCATGATCCGTGTTCGCCCCGTCAGGTCGACCTGTTTGTGGAACCGCCGCGCAGCACCCATTCCGATGGAATAAGTCGCGGCATGGTATTCCCGCGCGCGTTCCACCGTGAAGCTATCATCGTATTTGCCCAGGACCTTCTGTTCGGATTTTGGCTGACGCAGGTGCTGGGTTAAATTCCCCCATTCATTCCAGGCCGGCTTACCAAACAACATCCAAGGGCCCGCATAACTGGTCGTGCCTTCCACCAAAAACCGTTCCACATCAGGGGCATTGGCAAATTTATCACCCTCGCGCTCAAGCAGATCCATGGCCGTTAGCGCCGTCATCAGACGTTCGGCGTTTTCCACCTCAATCCCCATGGCTCCAGCGGCAGCATCAATTGTGTTCTGCCCTTTCGATATGGCAGTGAACAAACCTAGTTCTACACCGCTCATCAGGGCGGCTGATTCCCAGAACCCTTTAACCATCGTCTGCAACCGCACCGTATCTACCCGGTTCTTACTCATCGTCGTATTCCTCTACACATTTTTTTGTTTTCAGTTTCGATACTCAGGTTCGATAATTGGATTCTTCCCGATCCAACTTACGCATCCAGGCCGCCAGCTCCAAGGTGCCATAGTCTCCAAACCGGCTGGCCACTGGTTTGTCCTGTTGGTATTCCAGCATTGTCGCATCATCTATCAGGGCCAATTCGCCATTTCCGCCAGCCTGTGCTGCGATCTGAATTTTGCAGGCCCGCTCAAGGTTGTACATATGGAAAAAGGCTTCCCCAACACTGCTTCCCACCGCCATTGTGCCATGATTGCGCAGGATCATCATCGAGTGGTCGCCCAGATCAGAGACCAAACGCTGCTTCTCGTCCGCATCCAATGCCAGGCCTTCATAGTCGTGATAGGCCACGCCGCCGTAGTGAAACAGATTGAATTGTGACAGGGGCAGCAAGCCCTTCTTTTGGGATGCGACCGCAACGCCCCAATCTGTATGTAAATGCACGACGCAGTCAATATTTGGCAATGCCTCGTGCACGGCGGAGTGGATGATATAGCCGGCGTAGTTGATCTCGTTCGGCTCGTCCGCTTCGATCTTTTCACCGGCAAGATCAATTTTCACCAAGTTGGACGCGGTGACCTCCTCATACATCAGGCCAAAGGGATTGATCAGGAAATGCTCCTCCCCGCCCGGCACTCGGGCCGAGATATGAGTATAAATCAGATCGTCCCAGCCCATACGGGCAAAGATGCGATAAACTGCCGCCAGTTTTGTGCGCTGATCCCATTCAGCGGCGGTAACACTGTTTGATCGATCAATTGATGGGGCGACCATGTATAAAATCCAATCCTTGCTGCCATTTATCCGATTTTGCGCTAGGTTGGAGCGAACCGCCCTGCCTGTCAAATCAGACCATTGGAGTGCCCGATGCCTCAGAATGCAGAAATACCTTATGGGGCTTATTGGTCCACGCCTTTCGCCCGCTGGCAAGGCAGCCTGTCCCATCTGCACAGCCTGGAATTCGCAGCACATGTAGCCAAACAAGAACTGGCCAACCGAAATATTGCGCTGGCGCACATCGATAACGGCATTCTTGGCATGACAGTACCGCAGCACCAATCCTTCTATGGCCTGCCCTGGGTCACCGGCATGATGGGGGCCGATGATATAGCCGGACCGACCATCAGTCAGGCCTGTGCCACAGGCGCCCGCACTTTGGCTGCCGCCTGTCACGAAGTCCGCGGCGGCCTCTCTGACAGTACCCTGATCCTAACAACAGATCGCACCTCAAACGGCGCCCACGTTTACTACCCTGGCCCAGGAGGGCCGGGCGGCACAGGCCATCATGAAGACGTGGTGATGGATAATTTCAATCACGATCCCCACGCCAAGAACGCCATGATCGACACGGCGGAAAATGTCGCTGCGAAGTATCAAATCAGCGCGGCGGAACAGCACGATGTGGTTCTGCGCCGGCACGCACAATATGGCGACGCCCTGGCCAATGAACATGCCTTTCAAAAGCGCTATATGACATTGCCTTTCGATGTCCCGGATAGTCGTTTTCGAAAATCCGTCAAAACTCTGACCACGGATGAAGGCGTGGCGGATGCCACTGCCGAAGGCCTGGCAAAACTTAAACCCGTAAAGCCGGGCGGCACCATTACCTTTGGTGGCCAGACCCACCCTGCCGACGGCACAGTCGGTTTATTGGTCACGACAGAAGCGAAGGCCCTTCAGTGCGCAACAGATCCATCCATCCGCATTCGCGTATTGGGCTTTGGCCAGTCACGCACTGAAAAGGGCTTTATGCCGCAAGCTCCGGTCGAGGCCGCACAAAAGGCTCTGGACGATGCGGACCTGAGCATCGGCGATATAGACGCGGTAAAATCCCACAACCCGTTTGCCGTCAATGACATCGTCTTTAGCCGCGAAACCGGTTTTGACCTCAACGCCATGAATAATTTCGGCTGCTCCCTGATCTGGGGCCACCCACAGGGGCCGACAGGCCTTCGATCGATTATCGAGCTGATTGAAGAGCTTGCCTTAAGGGGTGGCGGCCGCGGTCTTTTTCAGGGATGCGCGGCCGGGGATAGTGCCATGTCCGTTGTCTTGGACGTTAGGAGCCGCTAATTTGAAGTCACCGACAAGTGGCTGCTAGAATATAGGCGATACAAAAAAAGCGGTGTTGCCGTTGCTTAATTAAGCTTGGGAAATTTACATCTATGGCCAAGAAATTTCGGTCTCCAATGCGGCATGAGACGAAATCGAGGGAACAGCTGATTGACGAGCTTTCCTTCCTTGAAGACGCACTGGACACTCTGCCGGAGGCCTTTGCAGCCTTCGATGAAGCGCAAGATATTGCGTACTTTAACGCCGCTTACAATGAATTGTTTCCTTCCGTCGCCACCGACTTGAGGCCGGGATTATGGCACGGTCTTCAACAAGGGCTGGCCGCTCGTTAATGGAGACCCCGTCG
>JAPKBD010000049.1 GCA_028824965.1 Alphaproteobacteria bacterium
CCCCCAACATCACCGTGCGTGATTTGCCCATGGGTGCCTTAATCAAGGTTGGATCAAAGTGTGTTTTAAAGGCCATCGTTGCACCCAGCAATCCGCCCCAGACCATAGCGTAGCGGGCAAGCTCCTCCGTCCAGGTCGGTGGGCTTTGCAACAGATAACGGGCCACCACCTGGATCGCGACAAAGGCCGGCATGGCGATGAAGCACACGCCCGCCCCTGTCCGACAGGCCCAATCCAGGCCGTCGCTGATCCTGATGATGGCCGTTTTCATGATCACTTTCGTGGCCGGCTTTCGTGGTCCGCTTTCGTGGTCGGTTATCGTGTCGCGTTGGCCGCATCGACCCAGATTTTCACCTGCTCGGCGCTTAAGACACCGTTGGTGTAAACGGTCTTGGAAAGGGCCTCAAACTCCGCCCGGGCCTCTGGCGTCAGCTGTACGATCTTGACGCCGGCTTTTTCCAGACCTTTCAACATGCCAGGCTCGGCTTTCTTCAACCAGGCCCGGTTGGCCTTGGTCGCGGTCGCGGCAGCGGCATCGACAATGCCCCGTTCCTTGGCGGAGAGTCCCTGATACCAATCTTCCGAGGCAAGGGCGAGGCGACCGCCGACAATGGCCTTGGCGTCCGTGAAGTGTTTGATGAAATCCGTGTGGCCGAACATTACCGGCACAAAGCTGGGGTTCATATAACCGTGCGCGACGCCGGTCTGCAGGGCGTTCGGGACTTCCTTCCAGGCCACAATCGTGCCGTTGGAACCCCAGGCTTCGTAAAGCGCAATCTGGGTTTCATCCAGGGCCCGCATCCGCAGATCCGACATATCCTTGATCGACATGACCGCCCGTTTGGTGTTGAAAATGCCGGACGCCGGACCGATAAGGGTTCTGGCCAGAATACGAACACCGCCCTTGGCGATCTTGGCGTTGATCATCTGCTCCAGGCCCGCATGGGCGACGGCACGGTCTTGGTGATCATTGTCCTTGAACAGATAGGGTAGATAGAGGCCGAAGATCAGTTTGTCGATCTTGCCGGCGGATTTCACGTCGGCCATGTTGATCTCCAGCAGGCCTTGGCTCACCTGATCCAGACGTTCAGCTTCACCGCCCAGGGCACCGCGGGGGAATTCCTTGACCGTCATGCCGCCTTTCTTCAGTTCCTCGGCAAAAGTATGGGCCCAGACGTAAGAGCCGGCCTTCTCCATATTGGCGGGGCTGTCGAGGGCGATCTTAACCTCGCCTGCCTGTGCATTCATCGTGATCGCCATGACAGAGGCGGCGGCGATGCTTAATATTGACCATTTACTCATCTTCATTCTCCCTTTTCAGATATACGTTCAGTTGATGGTAAGTCCGGTGAGACGGGGTAAAAACAGGCTGATCTCCGGAAACAGGACCAGGGCGATCAGCACCAAGGCTTCGACCAGGGCAAAGGGCCAGATGGCTCTGGCCAGCTTCCAGTAATTCACGCCTGTCACGGTCGAGGTGATGATCAGGCAACCGCCAAGGGGCGGCGTAATCAGTCCGATACACAGATTAAAACAAAGCACGATGCCCAAATGCGTCGGATTGACGCCCTGGGCCAGGGCCAGGGGGGCCATGATGGGCACCAGCAGGGATAGGGCCACGGGGATATCCATGATCATCCCGGCGATCAGAAAAACCAGGTTCATAACGAACAGATATTGCAGGCCGCTAAGCCCAGCCCCGGTCACCAGATCAGCCAACATTTGCGGCCATTGCTGCAGGCCCGCCAGATAGCCAAGTGTGGCGACGGCGCCCAGGATCATAAAAATGGAACCAGTCAGCCGCGCCGTGCTTTGTACCGCTTCCCACAAAACGGAAAAATTCACCCCGCCATAAAGCCGCCCCACCAATGTGGCGGTTACCACGGCCACGGCGGCGGCTTCGGTCGGTGTTGTCAGGCCAACGACGATGCCGCCGACGATGATCACAGGCAGGGTCAGGGCGGGTGCGGCTTTGACAAAGCTGGGCCACAGGGGCGGCACAACTTCGTCGCGGCCACCGGGGTGATTGTCCAGATGGGCGAAAAAATAGTTCACGGCAAACAGCGCGCTCGCCAGCAACAGGCCAGGAATAACGCCCGCGATAAACAATGCTGCGACGGATGTCTGCATCAACGCGCCATAAACGATCAGGATGATGCTGGGCGGGATGATCGGCCCGATGATGGATGATGCGGCGGTGATGGCGGCGGCATAGGTTTTGTCATAGCCCCGCTCCACCATGGCCGGCACAAGGGTGTTGGACAGGGCGGCACTATCGGCGATGGCGGAACCGAATATGCCGGCGAAGAATACGGATGTCAAAATATTGACGTGCCCCAAACCGCCCTTCAGACGTCCCACCAGGGCCATGGAGAAATCGATCATCACCCGTGTGATGCCGGAGCGGTTCATGATATCGCCGGTCAGAATAAACAATGGCATGGCCATCAGGGCGAAAACATCGATCTGGGAAAAAATGCGCTGGGGTATGATCGCCAGATATCGGCTCTGATCATTGATGATGTAAGTCAGAATGGATGAGGCGCCGATGACATAGGCGATGGCGGTCCCGCTGATCAGAAAGATCGCGCCTGCGCATAGGATCAGCCAGCCCATTCTCTAGTCCCCCGCGCCGGGATCAAAGCGGGCTGGTGACAAATCGGCCGCTGCCACCCCGAATGTCTTCAGGTCATCGGGGACCTTACCGCCTGCGGCAAGGACAGCAGATACCCGCCCCATGGATGGCGCGGTTTGGATGCCATAACCGCCCTGTCCCGCCAGCCAGAAAAAGCCTTCCAGTCTTGGGTCGAAGCCAACGACGGGGGTTTTATCGGCAACGAATGAGCGCAGTCCCGCCCAACTGCGGATGATGCGGC
This sequence comes from Alphaproteobacteria bacterium, assembly GCA_028824965.1. Taxonomy (GTDB): domain Bacteria; phylum Pseudomonadota; class Alphaproteobacteria. The sequence continues at coordinate 2,877 of JAPKBD010000049.1, forward strand.
GTATTTCCAAGGTTGTCGCCTGTTGCAGGCGATCCACGGCAATGGCGATATCCAGCTCCTCTGGCTGTACATCGCAGGGGTCCATTGGCGTTTCATCTGCCGGTGAGCCCATCAGGGCACCGCTTTCGGGCCGGGCATAGAATTCTTCGTCGGCGTCGATCAAGGCGGGCCAGTCGGAAAACGCGTCTGTCGGCGGGCCGTCGAACAGGATCGCCGTGCGCCGTTTTGGGGTCAGGCCGACCGGTTTGGCCCCGGCCATCTGCGCGATGACATCGCACCAGGCGCCTGCTGCATTGATAATAATCTTGGTGGAAATTTCATCGTCCCCGGTGCGGATCCGCCAGCCACCGCCGTTCGGCATCATGCTATGGACGTGCGCATTGGATCGCAATTCAGCGCCATTGTGCCGCGCCCCGCGTAAAAAACCCTGATGCAGGGCGTTTACGTCCATATCCATAGCATCCGCTTCCAACACGCCGGCAGCGGCATAGCCTGGGCGGATGCTGGGTATCCGTTCCCGAACCTCCTGCTCCGTCAGACGTTGCATGGTGTCAACGTGCTCGGAGCCGGAGGTATAGATTTCATCAAGTGCCGACAGCTGATCTTCCCGGCCAATAAACATCACACCGCGGCGGGTCAGGATCGATGTGTCGGTAAAGCCATCGGGAGTATTGATCAAAAAGTCGCGCCCGCTAGAGGTCAAGGCGCGGATCGGCGCATTGCCATAGGCCTCTGAATACAGCGCGGCGGAACGGCCCGTGGTGTGATAGCCGGGTTGGCTCTCCATCTCCAACAACAATACGCTGCCCCGTCCCTGATATTCCTGTGCCAGGAAATAGGCCGCCGATGCGCCTGCCATGCCGGCACCGATAATGACAAAATCGAAAGCTCTATGTCCTGCCAAAATCTCTCGTGCCACCATTGTGGCCGCCTCTCCAAATATTGCATACTTGCCTAACGATCCAGGACAGCATAATTTTCCTATAGGAAAAAAGTCAACAAATTTTCTGATCGGAAAATTCCGCATGAACAAGACAGCGCTCTCTGCCGCCGGGATGGACCGGGTTTCTTTGGGTGAAAGACTGCGGCAGATCCGCAAGGAACGGGGCTGGACCTTGGCGGAGGTCGCCCGGCGTTCAGGTCTCGCCACCTCAACCGTTTCGAAAGTGGAACGAGGGTTGATGAGCTTGGCGTACGACCGCTTTATGCAATTAGCTGATGGGCTGGGTGTTGATGTCAGTGAATTGTTCGCGCAAGAGGGGGAGGTCTTTGCACCAAAGTCATTTTCTCTGACCCGGGCGGGTGAGGCGGAACATCACGAAACAGATTTATACGTCTATGAGATGCTGGGGGCGGAGCTGCGCAATAAGCAGATGGTGCCCATGATTGGTCGCATCCGGGCCCACGATGTGCGGGAATTTTCCGAATTCGTCAAACATACCGGTGAGGAATTTCTCATGGTCCTCGAAGGTTCGTTGGAGGTCCACATCGAAGGCAGGGAAACCGCGCATTTGGGTGTCCATGACAGCATTTATTTCGACAGTGGTATGGGGCACCTGTATGTCTCCGCCGGCGCAAAGGACGTGACAATTGTCGTCGTCTGCTGGCAGCCGGGTCCTGCACGCAATGGCGAAGACAAACTGTTTACCGGGTAGCGAAGCTTCGAAGGACTACTCCGCTGCGATGGTCAGGGGCTGTCCGCCACCGATGGCGGGGCCTACATCCATGGCTTTCAAGCGGGGCATGACCTTTTCCGCGAACGTCCGCATGGAGGTCTTGGCCAAATCGTGGGGCATGCCGCCAAAGCTGAAACCGTTGATGAAACCGGCGCAATTGGTCTTTGCCTGATATTCCACCATTCGCTCGAACACCTGATCGGGGGTGCCCCAAACCTGCAGGTCAGCCAGGAAATTCACAAAGCTGTCGGCGCCGTGTTTCTTAATGGTTTTGGACAGGCCGCCGTAATATTCATAGCCCTTGATATCGGCCAGGCCCTCGTTGTCGAATTCGTAGTGATCCAGGGCGGAGCGGCTATAGCGGCGGGTGTATTTCACATGCATCTCTTGGGCGATGCTTTCGTCCTCATGGCAGCAGTTGAAGACCACCATCAGGGGCTGAGGCGCCTCTTCGCCATTATTAACTTCGCGATAAATCGCGCGATAATTTTCCAACTCCTCCAGGGTTTTATCCCAGGGCTTTTGCGCGATGATCATCAGGCCGATACCCAGCTGCGCCATGATGCGGGAGCTTTCGGGCGACACGGCAGAGGCATAAAAGCGCCCCTTGAAAGAGGCAAATGGGAAGGGGCGGATGCCGATTTTCGGCTGCTTGTAGAATTTACCGTCATATTCGATATGGCCGGTTTCCAGGCCTTGGATCAGGGCCTCGGTATATTCCACGAAGCGTTCCCGGCTCTCCCCCATTTTGACGCGGAAGCCTTCAAATTCGATCCGGCCCAGGCCACGCCCGACGCCCAGAATGGACCGTCCGTTGGACATATGGTCCAGCACGGCGATTTCCTCCGCTACCCGGACGGGATCGTGCCAGGGCAGGACCATGACCATGGTGCCCAACAAGGCGTGTTCAGTGCGGCCCGCCATATAGGTGAGGAATTGCAACGGATTGGGGCACATTGTGTACTCATCAAAATGATGTTCCGCCGTCCAGATGCTTTCAAAGCCCAAGGGTTCGGCCATATCGGCCATGGACAACTCGTGCTGGTAAACCTCACGGTCCGTGTGATGGCCGCTCAAATTCTGGAAAAAGGTTGTCATGCCTACATGCATTTTGGCGTTCCTCTTATTGAATCTCAGATTTATTTGCCCTTACTCGACCATGTCAGGCGGAATTGATCAACTACTGCTCGTCGTCGCCTCAGCCCAGATCTGTGCCAATAGCGTGGGGCCGTCTTTGGCCATGTAGGCGGCTGTGGCCATGGCGGCCAGCGCCTGCAGGCGGATCAGGTCGGGCGGGGTGAAGGTATTGCGGGCCTGGGCCGCCGTGATCAAATGGCCGATGAAAACACCCTGCCAGATCATCGGGGCATAGATGGCGGAGCCCATACGCGCGGTTTTCAGGATCTGTTTGAAATCCCCATGATCGTCGGTGTTTTCCAGGATCAGGGGCTTTTCATTTTTCCAGACCCAGCCCGGATGGCCCGTATCCAGGGGGTAATACAGGCGATGTTGTTCTGCCGGAAATCCCCATTCCGCCAACAACAAATGTGATGTGGCATCGGGGCTGACCATAAAGACGCCGCCGACGCGAAAATGCCGCTCCCCCGGTTTCAGGGCACCGGGACGTTCATGGGCTGTGCCATCACCGGTGATGCGCAGGGCCGCATGAACACATTCCAGAATGGCGGCCTCCGCCTCCGGGGCGTTGGCTGCGGCCTGGGCGGCGCGGGCGACCTCGTCCCAAGGATCGTCGGTCAGAGAGGCGGGGATTACATCTGTCATGTTGATTTAAACCGGTGCCGGGTTTTGCGCGACCCAGCTTTCTGCGATCTGTTGCCGGGTGGTGATCCAGACATCGGGCTTCGAGGTCACGTGCTGCAGGAATTTTTCGAAATAGCCGATGCGGCCCGGCCGCCCGATGATGCGCAGATGTAGGCCGAACGACATCATCTGCGGGTCGTCCGCACCTTCACGGTACAGCCAATCAAATGTATCGATGGCATATTGCAGCCAATCAGACGGGGTCAATGACGGCGACGTCCACATCTTCATATCGTTGGAATCCAGGGCGTAGGGCAGGATCAGAATAGGCTTTTCATAGTCCGTATCCCAGAACGGGCGGTCATCGGAGAAATCATCCATGTGATAGGTGAAACCTTCCTCCATCAACAGACGGCGGGTGTTGTCCGTCAACAGATAGCGCGACAGCCATCCATAGGGCCGGGTGCCGGTGGTGGCCTGAATGGAGGTAATGGCCTTACGGATAAAGTCGCGTTCTTTATCTTCGTCCATGTAATATTGATGCACCCAGCGCCAGCCGTGGCTGCAAACTTCATGATTGCCGGCAACGATTTGTTTGGTCAGATCAGGGGCGCGTTCCAGGGCCTGGGCGGCGGCGGTGAATGTGGCCTGGATGCCATAATCATCCAACAGCTTCATGACACGGGGCGCGCCCGCTTTCAGGCCGTATTGATAATTGCTCTCGTTGGAATAATTGCGCACCGGTTTGTGCAGGGCGACGCCCAGCTCATCGACAATTTCCGGGCCCCGGTCGCCGTCCTTTATGCTCATCTCAGAGCCTTCTTCGACGTTCACAACAATAGACAGTGCGATACGGGCATCGCCCGGCAGGTTCCATTTAGCCATATGGCCCAGTCTCCAATTTCAGGTCTTCAATTTCAAAAAACTATAGCTTACCGGTATTTTCAGCGGCGCCGGTATAAAGGACTTTGTTCAAGGCGTCTGTTGCGCGGACGTGAAAGGCCACGGCGTCGGGGTCAAAATCCATGGCCGGGGTGGGCGTGGGGTCGAAATTATGGTGGCTGTCCTGACCCCGCACAAGGGCGGCGCTGTCCCAATCGCCAACCACTTGCTCCGTATAGGTCGGCATGAAATGCATCGAAATGCCAATCCGTCGGTCGGCGGAAATATTCGGGCCAGAAGCATGTGCCAGACAGTAATTGTGGATCGACATTTGCCCGGTTTCCAGCGGCATATAGACCGCCCGGTCATCGTCGACGCCTTCGGTAATTTCCTGCCCGCGGGTCAACATGTTCGCGTCATGATAACGGTCTTCGTGGGGCAATGTGCCGGTCGCATGGGTGCCCGGCATGACCCGCATACAACCGCTATCGATACTGGCCGGTGACAGGGCGATCCAGGCGGTCACAACCTGATTATTGGACAGGCCCCAATAACGTTGGTCCTGATGCCAGGAAACGAAGCTTTCAGAGCCGGCACCCTTGATCCAAAAAATGGTGTTCCAACATAGAATATCCGGCCCGATCAATTGTTCCACAGGGTCTAGGACCCGGCGGTCGCGGATCAGATCGTCCAGCCACTTGAATAGCAAGTGGGATTTGTTGCGCTGGCTACCCTCCAGCGCGCCGCCCTGTTCGGCTTCTGAGGCTTCCAGCTGCTGGCGCAAACGACCAGCCTCCGCCGCATCCATGATATCGATGGGGCAGACATAACCATCCCGTTCGAATTGCTCAACATCTTGCGTGCTCAATACCATGGCGACATATCTCCGCTCGTTTGGTTTTCCGTCGACTAGGTTAAACCAGACGGCCTCACCCTTCAATATATCGCATCAGTCAGCAGCATTAATGGTTTCCGCTGGTCTTTCCGCCATGGTCTGGCGGGCGACCAGATGGGCATACAGACCACCCTGCGCGATCAGCTGGTCGTGTCGGCCTTGCTCGATAACCTGTCCCGTCTCCAGCACCACAATGTGATCTGCATCGCGCACTGTGGACAGGCGGTGGGCGATGACAATTGTGGTGCGTTCCGCCATCAATTCGTCCAATGCACCCCGTACCAATTGTTCGTTCACCGCATCCAAGTGGGATGTCGCCTCATCCAAAATCAACACAGGCGCATCTTTTAGAAACGCGCGGGCGATTGCGACCCGTTGCCTCTGCCCGCCCGAGAGGCGCATACCGCGCTCCCCAACGGGTGTGTCCAGGCCGTCCGGCAATGCGGCGATAAATTCATCCAGGGCGGCGCGTTGGATCGCCAGGGTGAGTTCGTCCGCCGTCGCCTCCGGCCGGGCGATGGTGATGTTGGCACCCAGGGTATCGTTGAACAAATATGTGTCCTGGGCCACCAGGGCGATCCGCTGGCGCATGGCATCCAGGTGATAGTCCCGTAAATCATGGCCATCCAGTTCGATACGGCCATTGTCCGGATCCCAAAACCGCATGAACAAATGCGCGATAGTGGTTTTGCCCGCACCTGATGGCCCAACCAGGGCAAGGGTGCTGCCCACGGGCACGGTAAAGCTGATATCAGCAAGGGCAGGTGTTTTGGTCCCGTCATAGCGAAAATCAACGTTGTGAAAGGCCAGGCCCGTTGTCGTCTTAGGCTCCACCCCCGGGCCGTCCTGTACGGGCACCGGCTCTTCATGCACGGCGTAAAGGCGGCGTGTGGCCCCAAGTGTGTCTGCCAGTTGCCGGCCAATATTGGCGATCTCCGATATGGGCAGAAACGCTGCCATGGCTAACAGGGTCAACAGGGGCAGATGTTCTGGCGGCAAGCTACCGTTGTTAACCAGGTATGCGCCGGTGGCGACGACGGCCAGGCCGCCCAGGCCCGTGGCCATTTCCAACAGCACGGTTTGCAGGGTCAATTCCCGAAAGAACGGCAGGCGGATGGCGATGTGTTTTTGTGCCAGCGCCATGAAGCCTGACCCCCGGCGATCTTCTGCTTGAAAGGCGACGACTTCCGTCAGGCCCTGGATACTGTCGACCGCATGGGCGTTCAATTCCCCTAACGCCTCCCGCGCGGCAGAGCCCAATCGATCGACCCGGCCCCGCATCATGAATGGACTTAGCCCCACGATTAACAGAAACGGTGCCAGGGCCAACGCCATGGGCGTGCCGAAATAGCCTAGCGTGACCAGCACGATCAAGGGGACCAATACAGCGACAAAGGCAGGCGCTACCGTATGGGCAAAAAAGAATTCGACGGTTTCCACATCCTGCGTGGCGACGGATACCAGATCACCTGTGCGTCGCCCCAGCAAATAAGCTGGTGCCAGTTTGTCGAGTTTTTCAAACAAGGCGATGCGCATTTCCGCCAATAGACGGAAGGCCATGTCGTGGGCGATCCACGATTCTAGCCAATGCAGAATACCCGCAAGGGGCGCCATGGCCGCCAGGGTCCACAACAGATGATTATACGGCTGGCCCAGCTTCACAGCAGCCACGGCCAGGGCACCAACGATGCCGATACCTGTGTAGGCGGCAACCCGGCTGACGCCAAAAATAAAAGTCAGAACAAGCCGCCCCTTCCACGGTTTGATGTGGGCCAGCAAGGTGGCAAATGCTCCGGCCCAGCCCAGTTGCCGGGCTCGTAGAATGGCATCGCTGTCGCCCGCATCCATTGCCAAATCTTCGGCGGGTGGGTGGTCATCTGTGGTCGCACGCGCTTCCAGTTCTTGTTCAGGGGCTGCCTTATCCTGGGCCTGTGCAGCCATCAGACGGTGATAGATACCGCCCCGTGTCATCAGTTCACTATGCCGGCCTTGTTCCGTGATGCGGCCACCATCCAGCACCAGAATATTGTCCGCATCAATGACAGATGAAAGACGATGGGCAAAGATCAAGGTGGTGCGCCCGGCCATCAAACGGTCCAGGGCCTGTTGGATCACCGCCTCGTTCTCCGCATCCACGGACGATAGCGCCTCATCCAGAACCAGAATGGGCGCATCACGCAACAGGGCCCGGGCAATGGCGACCCGTTGGCGCTGCCCACCTGAAAGCTTCAAGCCCCGTTCGCCAACGATGGTGTTATAGCCCTGGGGCAACGCCTTGATAAAACCAGTGGCATTGGCAGCCTTGGCGGCGGCGTGCACCTCGGCCTCCGTGGCGTCCGGTTTGCCCAGGCGGATGTTGTCTTCAACCGTGCCGAAAAACAGATAGGTGTCTTGTTGCACCACGGCGAATTGCTGCCGCAGACTGGCCAGGGATTGCTTTTTGATGTCGTGGCCGGCGATCAGAATTTGTCCATTATCGGGATCATACAGGCGCAACAACAATCGCTGGATCGTGGTCTTGCCCGCCCCTGATGGACCGACAATGCCGATCCTCTGGCCCGGTTGAATGGTGAAGTTAAGGCCCTCATGGGCGGGGGTGTGGGTGCCCGGATAGGCAAACCGGATGTCTTTGAATTCGACCGATGCCGTTTCCGTCAGGTCCAAAGTCTCGACGCCATCATCGACCAGCTCGGGCTCTGCCGCCAGAATAGACAAAATGCCTTCCGCAGCGGATTGCCCCACCATGCCCTGATGCAACAAATTGCGCAGATCGCGCAGGGGGCGAAAAACCTCGACCCCCAACATCAACACCACCAGCAGGACCCACAATTCGGTCTCCCCATGGCTGACCTGCCAGGCCCCGATGGCCAAGGCACCAGCGGCACCCAGGGCAATGCCCGTATCCGTAATGCCACGCCCCAGGGCGTTGGTTGCCAGCACCCACAGGGTATCGCGGAATAGCTTGTGCGCTTTGTCCGCCAGGCTTTGCGCCCGTACATGGCTTTGCCCAAAGGATTTTAAGGTGCCCAGGCCCTGCAGGCTGTCCAGGAACTCGGCAGCGAAGGCACCATAGGAGCGTGACCGCGCCCTGGCACTTGCCCGGTCCCAAAAATGAAAGGCGGATGGCGCAAACAGGGTGACCAGGGCAAAAACCAGAAAACAGGTCGCAATGGTGGGGTCCAGAAAAACGATGAAGCCAAAGATCATCAAGGGCGTCAGGGCGGCGACGAACAGCTGCGGCAGGTACTGGCCGAAATACGTCTCCAGCTGCTCCACCCCCTCAACGAGGGAGATTAGAACATCGCCCGTACGCTTCAGGCCGAAATAGGCCGGGCCCAGATAGACAATTTGGTCATAAAGCCTCTGCCGCAGAGCCATTTGCACCCGGGCGGATGTACGATGGGCGACCATATTGCGGCTGTATTCCAGGGCCCCGCGCAAAACCATTGTGCCCGCGACCAGGGCTATTGGCCCCCACATCTCGGACAGGGCCGCGCCATCAAAAACCAGGCCCAGCAGCCAGCCCAACAACATCAGACGCACTACGCCCACTGCTGCCGATAGCAACCCGATCCCTACCGCGCCAATCAGACGATGGCGCAGACCTTCGGTAAAGCGCCACAACCGCGCGTCCAGATACATATCGTTATGTCCCCGTCAAATCCACAAGGTCCCCAGGCTATATGTTGGCCTTGTGGCAGCATTATATCCAGATCATAGCTTATCAGATCACACATACGTGGGCTGGATAATTGTTAGGCGTAGGCACCTGCGATCTGCCGCAAACCGGCCAGGGCCGTTGCCTGGATTTGACCATCCACCGGGTCATTGCGATATGCCAAATAGACCGGGCGTTGAAACGTCGGTGCGCCGGCGACTTCGTGCAACTGGCCGTCGCTTATCCAAGGCTCCACCGTGGCCCGGGCCAGATAGGCAGCGCCGCCGTGGGTCAGGATGTGGTTCAGGGCGACGTTGGGCAAGGGCACTGTCATCGGTGCCAATTCCATATCGGGGAATGCTTCGGCATGGGCGGTTTGGAAATCGTAACTCCAATCCACAAAGACGTAGTCTTTCAACCAACCTGAGGTGACGTCCCGCTGTTGTGTGGAGACCAATAGAAGGTCATCGATGTACAACGTTTCTATTGCCACGCCGGGCCGGGTTTGCGGCAGGAACAACACCGCCATGTCCAGCAGCCCATCATCGAGCTGCCGGTGCAGAAGGTTTGAATAACCCGTCTCTATACGCAGCGCGACGTCGCCATGTTGCTGCCCCATCCAATGCAGCCATTCAGGCGCCAGCCATTCCGCCAAGGCCTGCTGAATACCCAAAGCGCACGATGCCCGCATACTATCGGGTAGGGACAGGGCCTGACGCCCCTGATCCCAGGCCCGCACCGCGACATCGGCGTGACGCCACAGGCGCTGGCCCGCACCCGTGACGGTGACGCCATTCTTCATCCGGTTGAAAAGAATGCGGTCAAGGCGATCTTCCAGGGCCTTGATACGGGCGCTGACCGTGGATTGGCTGACGTTCAAACGGTCGGCAGAACGATGAAAACTGCCGGTTTGGGATACATCCAGAAAGGTCCGCAAATGCTCAATATTCATAACGCATCCGGTTCAATAGGTATGATCGGATAATTCGATCATACCTATCATATAAATTCACTTTTCAGATCATATTTTTACAGGCAGCGTACGCAAATTAGACAACCATCGAAGGAGCCGACCGATGGCCCTAACGGAAATCACGTTATCAGACACATTCGAAGCCGCCTATGAAGCGCCCTATGAACGCCGGGCATCCTGGCAAAGTGCCGCGACACCTCCAGCCATGGGCGATTTGTACCAATACGACACCGAACATCAGTTGTGCGATGTCAGGATTGATGGGGCGGATCCGCAGCTTGTGCATCTGCACTGGAGTGATGGCTGGCGACAAACCGTGCATGCCTTGTGGCTGCGGGAACAATGCACCTGTGCTGAATGCCGGCACCCTGCCAGCCTGGGACGTATTTTGGATCAGGATGGCTATGACCTGGACGATATCCCTGCCCTGATCACCATAGAAAGTGACCAGACACTGATGATCATCTGGGCGGATGACGGCCATATCAGCCGGTACCAGGCGGGCTGGTTGCGCCATGGTGGGCGGCCACCAACCCTAACGACCCTGTCGCAAACCTGGGGCGCTGAATTGGCCGAATGCCTGCCCAGGTTCGATTTTGCCGCGCTGCTTTCCCGCGATGACGTCTTGTTGGAATGGTTGGAAGTATTGCGGCAAACGGGTCTAACGTACGTTACCAATGCCCCGACAACGGAAGGTACGGTATGTGATTTGGTCCGGCGTATCGCCAATATTCGGGAAACAAATTTCGGCAGCGTCTTCGAAGTCGTGGCCCTGGCGGACAGCATATCCAACGCATATACGGCGGCGGCGCTGCCGCTGCATGTTGATTTGCCGGCGCGGGAGTATCAACCGGGCCTGCAATTTCTCCATTGTCTCGCGAACCAGACCAGCGGCGGCAATTCCATCTACTGCGATGGTTTGCAATTGGCCAAGGTTTTGAGGGAGGAGGACGTGGAGGCCTTTGCGACACTGCTGCGGACGCCGGTGTTGTTCCGCTACCACGACCAGGATTGCGATTATCAGAATATTGCGCCGATCATCGAACTAGCCCCCGGCGGCGGCATCCGCAACATTCGCTTTAACCCCGCGATAATGACCACTGCGGATTGCGCGCCGTCAAAGTTTAAGGAATTCCAGCGCGCCTATCGCAGCTTCCTGCGCCTGACCCGGCGACCGGACCTGCAACTGGAAACGCGTATGGAGCCCGGCGAGATTGCCGTCTTTGACAACCGCCGCGTCCTGCATGGCCGCCGCGCCTTTGCCGCCAACGGCGGCAGCCGGCATTTGCAAGGTGCCTATGTGGAATGGGAGGATGTGGACAGCCGCATACGTGTATTGCGCCGTCATATAGGTTAAGGTCGCAAACATGGACACAGTACAATTTAATCAAATGAAAGATGGCGGGGTCGAGGACTACCAACTCCTGGACCAATGTGAGCGGGAATTTGCCGCCGGCACCGCTGACCGGGTCTTGGCTGCGTTGCAGGCATTGGAAGGTTCCATGTCGGGCTACAAGGTCTCGCGCCTGGAACATTCGTTGCAGACCGCAACTTTGGCGGAACGGGATGGTGCGGACCCGGAAATGGTCGTGACGGCGTTATTGCATGATATCGGCGACGGTTTGGCACCGTGGAACCACGGGGCCATGGCGGCAGCGATATTACAGCCCTACCTGCGGGAGGAATGCGTCTGGATAGCGTCCCATCATGGCCTGTTCCAGAAATACCACTATGCCCATCATTTAGGTGGTGACCGGCATGAGCGCGAACAATATCGCGATCACCCGCACTATGACGCGTGTTGCTATTTTTGCGATGCCTGGGACCAGGCCGCCTTTGATCCGGATTACGACAGCCTGCCCCTGGAACATTTCGCGCCACGGGTGCGACAGCTCTTAACCCGGTAGAAAAATCTAGTTAACGTTCAGTTGGATTGGCTCGGGCAGGGTGGCCCAATCTTCGTCTTGCGGTCCGCCGTCCATATACATCAACAACGCGAATGTGGCTGATCGGTCCAGGCTGGTCAGGGGAAAATGCCAGGTGCCCGCGTTGTAGTTTATGCCCACGTCGCCCGGCACAGTGAAGGCGCGCAGGGTTGATAGATCAGGCGGGCCGTCCATGCCCCCGTCATTGTCTTGTGGCTTTGCCACGATCACCAGATAGCGATCACAATCCAAGGGCATGAAAGCCTGGGACGAAAGCGGATGCCTCTCCATCTTCACCACATCAATGGGCAGGGCCTTTGGCGGATTGGCCCGGACCACTGCCAGGTTGATGTTGGCATCCGCGCGACCGTTGGATAATTGTGCCGCGTAATCCGTCCGATTGCCGACACCCGGGTCAGACAGCGTCTGCCCATAGGGTTCAAACGCGGCTTGATCAATGGGTTCGGCTTTAAGTTCACGCATGAAATACCTCTTGCAATAAATGGCGCAGGGTTAACTGGTGCAAGGCAATCCCTGCCGTGATCAGAATATGGTCTAAACGGTCTGTTTGGTATAGCCGCGCGCGTCATAGGGGAAATCCCATAGTTCGCGGTTATTTGGGTTCTGCAGGAAATGATTGCTGTGATAGCTGCGGATCTCCAGAATTTTATCATTCCGGAAAATGTACCATTCACTGCCACGCAAAACTTCCGGCACGCCAGTGGGCTTTGGCGTCCAGCGCATGCTCCATTCGATGACGCACTCGGGCTCCTCAACCATGGCATGATCCAGTTGCCAATGGGCCGCCGTGCGGGGGCCGATTTTGACCCAATAGTTGGCCAGGGCGGCGGCGCCTTTGACGGCACCATGATCGACGAAATAATGCACCACCTCCTCGTCAAAGGTGGACATCATCAAATCGTAGTCGGCGGTATTGCAGCCCTGGTAATAGCGTTTGATGGTTTCAATATAACGATGGCCGGATTGCCGTGGCTTGATCGACATTTTTTCTTCCACTTTTGTCGTCTGAAAAGAAAAGGGGCGGGCACGTCACTATTTGCCCACCCCTAATTGTTATCGGTCATTCATCGTCATCAGGGATCGACGCGCCCTGTGGCGTTGCCGGTAATCACCACATCGCCTTTTTGGTTCGTCGTGGTGATGGCCAGATCCACCAATGTCTCGCCGCCTTCTTCGCGGATGGCTTCGATCACGGCCTTGCCGGTCAGATCATCGCCGGGCCAGACCTGATTGGTAAAACGGACGCCGAATTTTTTGACGTTCTCCGCACCAAAGGCATTGGTGACGACGCGGCCGGTCATGCCCATGGTCAGCATGCCGTGGGCAAAAACGCCGGAATAGCCCGCTGCCTCACGGCAATAAACATCGTCCGTGTGCAAAGGGTTGTAATCGCCTGATGTGCCGGAATACATCACCAATTGGGTCCGTTTCAGATCTTCCACCAGAACCTCTTCAAAGGTATCACCGACGGAAATTTCACTTGCTTTCAATGTCATGATTTTGCTCCTCAACCCTGATCCACAGGACGTTCGGTTTTTACGCCGACGCCGCGGGCGGTGCAGACCAATTCGCCGTTCTGATCGCGGTATTCCGTGATGCGTTCGGAAAACATCAGCTTACCAGCGCGCTTGCTTTCTTTTTCCCAGGTTTTGCCTTCCTTCAACGTCGCGGTCAGAACATCACCCGGTACCACGGGGCGTTCGAATTCAAAATGCTGCTCAGCATGCAGGCCGCCCGATGATGCTGCCTGGCCCTCAACCCCTGATGGGTTTTTGCCGGAACCAAACCAAGCCACGCCCGGCTTAATACGCAAAAAATAGTCCGGGTCGAACTGTGCCACAGCCTGGGGGAATGTGGGTGGTGCGGCGGCATCTTCCATGCCTGTGTCGGGAACGGAAAAATCGCCGATGGACCGTCGAAACATCATGATGTGCGTCGCCTCAACGGGGAAAGTCATTGTCTTTTCGTCTGCCATTGTCTTCTGCCAATACCTTTGTTTTAGAGCAATTCCGATCTAACGAGAATTGTCCAAAAGCCTTGGACAATTTTAAGTGATTGGAACAATCGCTCGATTCTTAAGAGATAGAGAATTTCCCGGTCGGAAATGCTCTCGGTTCAAAAATCGCTAAGCATAGGGTTCCACATTTCGACAGCTATCTGCAAGCCATCAAGTTGGCTCCATCCCGCTAACCGAGCGTGCCGTCCGATTTCAACGCGGCAATCGCGGCTTCATTCAGTCCCAGCCAGTCACTGATCACCTGCTCTGTATGCTCCCCCAGCATGGGTGAGGCTTCCAGGCGCGAGGCCTTGCCGTCGACGCGGACCGGCCAGGCGGGCATCTTGAACGGGCGGTGCACCGGATGCACCATGGTCTGCATGACACCGCGATCTTCGAATGTGGTATCTGCGTTCAGCTCCTCCGTATCCAGCACGGCCCCCGCCGGAATGCCCGCATCGCCGACCATTTTCATGGCGTCCAACTTGGACAGGTCCCGGGTCCAGGCGGCGATAATCTCGTCCACATCTCCGTCACGCGCGACCCGGTCGGCAGGTGTTAGGTACCTCTCATCGCCGATCAGATCTTCCCGTCCGATCACGCCCAACAGCCGGTCCCAATGATCCGGGTTGGCCCGCGAGGTCATGATATAGACGTAATCGTTCGGCCCGCCCGGTGCACAGGGGTACAGGCCCATGGGCGCATTGGAGATCCCCGGCACCTTGCTGCCTGCCCGCCCCGCAGCCTCTCCGGTTCGGCCCGTGGTGGCAAAGCTGACGCGCATATAATGCAACATTGCATCCTGCATGGCGACTTCGAGGCGATGGCCTTCCCCCGTCTCCCGCCGTTTGTACAGTGCGCCCAGGATTGTGATCGCCATCAACATGCCCGTGCCCGTGTCGCCAATGGTTGTGCCGGGGCGGATTGGCGGCCCATCCGCATCACCGGTCACACTAAAAGATCCGCCGCAAGCCTGGGCGATCATGTCGAATGCCAGGTTTTTCTCAAACGGACCGCCTTCGCCAAAACCTTTGACCTGGGCATAGATGATGGCGGGGTTGATCGCCTTGACCTCGTCATAGGACAGGCCCAGACGCTCAATGGCACCGGGGGCGAAGTTTTCCATCATCACATCGGCCTGTTTGATCATGTCTTTGACCAGGGCCAAACCCTCCGGCGATTTCAGATTGACCGTGATGGATTTCTTGTTGGCGTTAAACATGTGGAAATAATACGGATCTTTGTCCGGCATATTGGGTTGTAAGCGACGGCCGGGATCACCCCGGGTTGGATTTTCAACCTTCACCACATCCGCGCCCAGCCAGGCCAGGGTTTCCGTACAGGACGGTCCCGCCTCAAACTGAGTGAAATCGATGACTTTGACACCTTGCAGGAAGGTGAAGTCAGTTACGCTGTCAGACATGGCGGGCATGGGCGGCTATCCTTTGGATTGGGGCGGCAGGGCGGGCTCGATTACCGCCAAGACTGGCACAATCCACCGGGTGATGCCAAGTGCCCGAGACACCGAAGACGCGCGGCATGAAGGCAACAATGTTGAAAGCCGGGGCGGCAACTGGTCAATGTCTGCTTATCACCCGATTTTGTTGAAGACGTCGGCGTTGGTGGCGATTGTGTTGCCCTGACATTCGTTGTG
>JAPKBD010000050.1 GCA_028824965.1 Alphaproteobacteria bacterium
CAGGTTAATCTACGTTCGCCAACAAATTCGAGCCCGCCATGAATAATCCGGGCTATTATTTTAGCTGATACTAGTATCCGTCGCAAATTTGGCAAGCAGCGAGGTGCCATGCGTTATTTTGTTTTAGTTGGGGTGATCAGCACAGCGGTGGTCGCGTGGACAGGGTTTTGGTTTTATACCGCCGGGCTGGTGGAGGCTGATTTGCTGCGCCGGGCGGAACAAAATAGCGAGACGAACAGCACCGGGGCGCATCTATCCTATGGCAGTTATGATATCGGCGGCTTCCCCTATCGCATTCAGGTCACCCTGAACAAGCCCACCATTATCCTCCGCAATCAGGCCCAGCCCATGCGCTGGCGAACGGATCAGATCAAGGCTGTGGGACATCCCTGGCAACCGCGGCATGTTTTGTTTGATCTGACCGGCACGCATCATTTTGAGGTGGAGGTCGATGGCCAATGGCGTTGCTTTGAACTATCCAGCGAGACTGCCATGGCCAGCGTCGAGACGGACGCACAGGGCGCATTGCAACGGCTGTCCCTGGACTTGAAAAATATCCTGGCAAAACACCTTGGCGCGGACGCCCTGCGCGGGCAGCGTCTGCAAGTGCACAGCCGCCCCACCCCCGGCGGTACCAATAGTTTGGATATTGCCCTGCGTGGCGATGCCCTGGAATTAATCAGGGAGGGCCTGCCGGAACTATCCATCAAGCGATTGCCCAAGACAATCACCTTGCTGGACCTGCAATCTACCGTGACTGAAATGGCGGCTGCGGGCACTGAATTAGCCGGCGGCCTGCCCCAATGGCGGGAACAGGGCGGCACGGTGGAGGTGGACAAACTGCGGCTGCAATGGCGTGACGTTGATATAACGGCCACAGGCAGCCTGGCCCTGGATGATCAAATGCGCCCTATCGGGGCCTTAACGGCAAAGATCAAAGGCCATGAAGAATTATTGCAGATGGCCGTCGCAAACGGTGGCATGGATGAAGAAAAGGCAGCCATCGCGCGCGCTGTACTGGGCCTGTTGGCGGTGGCGGGGGGCGGTGTACTGTCCGTGCCCGTGCGCCTACAGGATGGATTGCTTTACCTGGGCCCTGCTGCGATCGCACGGCTGGCACCGATCATGGTCCCCGGTCGGATTAACTAATCGGAATTAGTCTGAGTTAGTCTGAGTTCGTGGGAGGTTCCGTACGGCGACCGAAATCTGCCGCGCCCGTGTCCTGGCCCGCCTCGACAATGCGTTGGCGGATATCCCGTGACTGGCTGAAAACTTCCAGCAATTTATCCCCTTCACCCCAACGGATGGAACGCTGCAGGGCGAGCAGGTCCTCTGTGAAGCGGCCCAGAGTTTCCAGCACCGCATCCCGGTTGTTCAGAAATACATCGCGCCAGAATTCCGGATCAGAGGCAGCAATTCGGGTGAAGTCGCGAAAACCACCGGCGGAGAATTTGACCACTTCGCCCTGGGTCACCGTCTCCATATCGTCTGCCGTGCTGACAATATTATAGGCGATCAAATGGGGCAGATGAGAGGTGATAGCGAGGACCAGATCATGACGATCCGCCGCCATAATCTCCACCCGGCTGCCCAGGCCCAGAACGAAATTTTTCAGGCGCTGCACCATATCCTGATCCGCATCTTCAGCCGGTGTCAGGATCCACCAACGATTATCGAATAATTCTGCATAGCCGGCCTCGGGCCCGGTTTTCTCACTGCCCGACACCGGGTGCCCCGGTATCAGATGAACGCCGGCAGGAATATGAGGGCCCAGATCCCGTGCCACACAGCCTTTGACCGAACCCACGTCCGTGACAATCGCGCCCGGTGCCAGGCTGGATGCCATGGCCGCGCCCACAGTTGCATAACTGCCCAGGTGGGAGCAGACGATGACCAGATCCGCGCCTGCGACCGCTTCCGCTGGATCTTCATACATGGCATCGACAATGCCCAGCTCCATCGCTTTGTCGCGGGTCTTTGCCGTACGGGCACAGCCTACGATGGAGCCGACCAAATCGGCCCGCCGTGCGGCCCGCGCAATAGACGACCCGATCAAGCCAACGCCGATCAACGCCATACGCTCAAATTTAGGGGCCCCAGTCTCCGGGGTCTTTGGGGTCGCTTCTGCGTCAGGCGCCATCTGTCGTTTCCAAAAATTCTTCTATTGCCGCGATGACCAAACGATTTTCGTCTTCCAGGCCAATAGTGAAACGTAAATAGGCCGCCAATCCATAGGCAGCGATACCACGGGGCAATATCCCCCGGGCGTTCAAGAATTCGAGCGCCGCCGCAGCCGAATGGGATCCCACATCACCAAAGTGAATGGTCAGGAAATTGCCGACGCTGGGAATAAACGACAGTTGCAGCCGCTTGCATTCATCCTTCATCCAGGCAAGCCATTGATCGTTATGGGCCCGTGCAGCATCCGTATGGGCCACATCCAGCAAAGCCGCCAGGCCGGCTGCCAAGGCACCTGCGTTAACATTGAATGGCCCGCGCACACGGTGATAGACCATGGCAATCTCTTCCGGGCAATAGGCCCAGCCAAGACGCAGACCGCCCAGGCCATAGATCTTGGAGAACGTCCTGGTCATGACCACGTTGTCGTGGGCCTGCACCATTTCAATGCCGGCATTGTAATCATTGCGACTGACGAATTCCGCATAGGCGCTATCGATCACCAGCATGACGTCATCGGGCAAACCATCGCGCAGGCGCTGCATCTCCGTATTCGAAATATAGGTGCCTGTGGGATTGTTGGGATTGGCCACGAAGACCATTTTGGTCCGCGCTGTTACCACACCCAATATGGCATCCACGGAGGTGGTAAAATCATCCTCCGCCGCCTTAACCGGCGTGGCACCTGCGGCCATGGCACCGACGGGGTACATCAAAAAACCATGTTCCGGATAGACAACTTCATCGCCCGCACCCGCATAGGCGTGGATCAGATGAGAGATAATTTCATCCGAGCCGTTACCGCAAATGATGCCGTTAACGTTCAGCCCATACATATCCGCCAAGGCTGCCCGCAGATCGGCCGAGCCACCGTCTGGATAGCGGTGCAGGTTTTCCGCGACTTCGCGAAACGCCGCCTTTGCCTTTGGCGAGGCACCGGTTGCCCCTTCGTTCGCAGATAATTTTATAATCCGGGCCAGGCCTTCGACCGAGGCATCGCCGCCCACGTAGGGTGTAATATCAAGAACGCCGGGAATTGGTGTTGGTGTGGTCATGGAATTACCCCGCCCTATCCTTTACCAGCGTCGCCGCTTAACGCCTTTGGATAGGCACCAAGGATGGAAAGCCGGAACAGGCCTTCGCCCATAGCATCTGCAAATTTGACCAAGCCTGGGTCTTCGTGGCTGATCATACCGTCCATTTCGAACAATTGCAGTCGCTGTTGGCGCGCTTCTTGTTCCTGTACGGCCAAAGGGTGCACGGTGAAGCCGCATTTGCCCAATTGATCCACCGCCCGGGCCAAAGAGACATCTCTGTCTGTTTCCACAGCCATTAGGGTTGCATCATCGCCACTGGCCTCTGGCACCAGTTTAGCAACGGCAAGGGATTCCAGTTGTTCAAACCGGCCCGTGGGTGAGGCAAAGAACGGCAACCGCCAGATCACGCGCGGGCCAACCTGGCCATCAGCTTGCGACGCCAATGCGGGCCACCACGGGTTGTCTTCGCCACCCTGAGGAAATGGCAACAAACCAATGACGCCCGGTTCATCATCAACCATGCGCAGCACCAATGACGGTGAGGTATGCAAGGTCATGGGCACGGAGGAGCCAAAGTGGTTGCGCGCCATATCCCAATAGCCCACGGAGCGTTCGGGCGCACAGACGGCAACGCTTAACGGGCCCTGCAGGGCGGTGGCACCGTTAATCAATTCGCGCCAGATACGGACCACCGTCGCGGTTTGCAATTGCCCTTTATGACGGTCCGCCAGATTACGCACCAAGTTCGCCTCCCGGTTCGGGCGCATGGCAACCGCCCCGCCGCCACTAAGCTGTTTGGCCTGGGCCACTTGATCGATCAAGGCGATCCGCTGCACGATCTTTTCGTGCAGTTCCGCATCAATAGCGTCAATTTGGCTACGCAGGCTGTCCAGGTCGGGTATATCGTTCGGCATTTTTATGATCCGTCGGATTGTATGGTGGGTCTGGTTGGCGGTGATACACGTCCCAAGTACCATGGGCAAGTCAAAGACGGGGCTATTTTTCGCAAAGATTACGTTGACACTGCCCAAAGCCCCGCATTGCTATGTTCGGGCTACGCCTATAAATTGGGCAAAATACCGCCAATATTGATCAATCCAACACAAAACCCAGACCGGGTTTTCGGGAATAATGACGACAGCATCTGAGACAAAAAGCGAGCCTGATGAAACACCGAAAAATGGTGTGGACCATACCATCACGGCGTCACAAGGAACTTTTTCGGTTACAGAGGCACATCCTTTGTCCCTAGATTCTGGCCGCACCCTGTCACCCATAAATGTCGCGTATCAAACCCAGGGCGTCCTGAACGTAGATAAATCCAACGCCATCCTGGTTTGTCATGCCCTGACAGGCGATCAGTTTTTTTCCGGCCGCAACCTTTTGACCGACCGGCCCGGTTGGTGGGAAACCATGATCGGCCCCGGGAAAACCCTGGATACCGACCGCTATTTCATAATCTGCAGCAATGTGCTGGGCGGTTGCATGGGGACAACGGGGCCAAAAGACATTGATGCCGGCACCGGCAAGCCGTTCGGTTTAAATTTTCCCGTCATCACCATTGCCGATATGGTGCGCCTGCAAAAACGTCTGATCGATCACCTTGGGATAGAGCAATTATTCTGTGTCACGGGGGGCTCCATGGGCGGGATGCAGGTTCTGCAATGGGCTGCCAGCTATCCCGAAGCCGTTTATGTTGCAGCACCCATCGCCACCGCAGCCCGGCATTCGGCTCAGAATATCGGCTTTCACGAAGTCGGCCGCCAAGCCATCATGGCCGACCCTGACTGGCATGGCGGGGACTATTATGCCCGGGGCGTGGTGCCGAAACGGGGCCTGGCGGTGGCCCGCATGGCCGCCCACATCACCTATCTGTCGGAAACGGCCCTGCAGGACAAGTTTGACCGTAACTTGCAGGACCGGTCCAAAGTTTCCTTCGGCTTTGATGCAGATTTTCAGGTGGAGAGCTATTTGCACCACCAAGGATCATCCTTCGTGGACCGCTTTGACGCCAATTCCTACCTCTATATCACCCGGGCCATGGACTATTTCGATTTGGCGGCAGGCTATGACGGTGTTCTGGCAAATGCGTTCCGAGGTGTGGAAACAGAATTCTGCATCGTCTCTTTCACCTCTGATTGGTTGTATCCGACGGCGGAAAACAAGGCGGTGGTCCGGGCCTTGAATGCGGCAGCCGCAAAAGCCTCCTTTGTTGAGGTGGAAAGCGACAAAGGTCACAACGCCTTTTTGTTGGAGGAGCCGGAGATGTTCACCACCCTGGGCGGCTTCCTGCGGGCTGCGGCGGTCCGGCGGGGGCTTGTGGGGCCCGTGAGAAGATGAGCAGCAGCACAAATGAAACCATGGAAATACCGCCCTTTAAGACCGGTACCGCACCCCGTTTGCGTCTGACCGGCATACGTTCCGATTTCCCAATTCTTGCCGGCATGGTGAAACCTCATAGCAAGGTATTGGATATCGGCTGTGGCGATGGGGATCTGTTGCATTTTCTGGCCCTGGAGAGGGGCGTCGATGGCCGCGGCATGGAACTTAGCCAGGATGGCGTCAACGCCTCTGTCAGCCGGGGGCTGGCGGTGGTTCAAGGTGATGCGGATACGGACCTGGTGGATTACCCCGATGATGCCTTTGACGTGGTGATCCTAAGCCAAAGCCTGCAAGTGCTGCATTATCCCCGAAAGGTGTTGGAGCAGATGCTGCGCACTGGCCGCCAGGCCATCGTGTCTTTCCCCAATTTCGGCTATTGGCGGGTGCGCCTGGACCTAGGCCTGCGCGGTCGCATGCCCCTAACCTCGGACCTACCTGTGCCGTGGTACGATACGGCCAATATTCACCTGTGCACCATCCTCGATTTTATGGAAATGTGCGAGGATATGGGGCTGAATATTGAACAAGGCCTGACCCTGGACCGAAAGGGCAACGCTAAGTCCATTGGTCCGGTACTTGGATTTGGGCCTGGATTTGGGCGCGGATTGTCGCCCGGCTGGGCCAATTTGATCGGCGAACAGGGCGTCTTTTTGCTGCAAAAAAAGTAACTTCGGTAGGAGACTAAAATGACCGTCAGCACCATCGTCAAAAAACATGTGGACGCCGCCCTGGCGGAGGCCGCCGAACAGGGCCACCCGCCCGAGAACGTGGCCCGCAGCATGCTGTCCTTTGTCATCGCCATCTATCGTGAACATCGCGACGTTGCCGACATCGTCGAAGAACTGCAATATTCCATCTCCAACCTGGACCCGGACCAGGAATACGAATTTATGCGGCCTTAAGAAAGGAACGCCCCGCTATGCAGACTTACCAAACTTATAAAGGCAGCTGCCATTGCGGCACGGTTCAGTTTGAGGTTGATACAGTGCTGGACAAGGCGGCCCAGTGCAATTGTTCCATTTGCATCCGACGCAATGCGGTGATGCACCGGATACAGCCTGAGAACCTACGCATCCTGGCGGGCGAAGACAACCTACAGCTCTATGAATTCAACACCAAAACGGCGAAGCATTATTTTTGCAAGACCTGCGGCATTTATCCTTTCCATAGGCCACGGGTTGCACCGGACATGGTGACCGTCAATGTTTTCTGCCTGGAAGGCGTCACCCGGGAAACCCTGGACGATATTGAGGTCGGTGCATTTGACGGACGCACATTCTCCACTGTCGACGATTAACGCTTCCGACGTTCGCCTACAGCCTCGGCCAGATTTTCCAATACCTGCACTGACGTATTCCAATCGATGCAGCCATCCGTGACGCTCTGCCCATAAGTCAGAGGCTGGCCTTCGACCAGATCTTGACGCCCGGCGACAATGTGGCTTTCGATCATTACGCCAACGATACGACCATCGCCACCCGCGATCTGTTGGGCCACATCCGCCATCACCTTTGGTTGGTTTTCCGGGTCCTTGGCGCTGTTGGCATGGCTGGCGTCAATGATCAACGCCTCCTCTTGGCCACCATTGCGCGCCACTTCGCAGGCCGCATCAACGCTTGCCGCATCAAAGTTCGGGGTCTTGCCACCGCGCAGTATGACGTGACAATCCGGGTTGCCAAGGGTTGCAGCGATTGCCGAACGACCATCCTTTGTCACGGCCAGGAAATGATGCGGTTGGGAGGCGGAGGCCACCGCATCAACGGCAATTTTCACATCCCCATTGGTACCGTTCTTGAACCCGACGGGGCATGAGGTGCCAGACGCCAATTCCCGGTGCACCTGACTTTCCGTGGTGCGGGCACCAATGGCGGCCCAGGATACCAGGTCAGAGATATATTGCGGGATGGTCATATCCAGATGCTCACAGCCCGCCGGTAGGCTGAGGTTATTGATATCCAGCAACAGTTTTCGGGCCAGGCGCAAACCGCGTTCAATCTCGAAACTGCCATCCAGGTTGGGATCGTTGATCAGGCCTTTCCAGCCCACAGTGGTGCGCGGTTTGGCGAAGTAGACCCGCATGACGATTTCCAGGCGGTCGGACAGACGTTGACGCATTTCCGCCAAACGGGCGGCGTAGTCCATGGCCGCCTCTGGATCGTGGATCGAACACGGGCCGATCACCACCAACAGACGGTCATCGCGGCGATGCACGATTTCCTGGATCATCTGACGTGATTGGGCCACGGTGCGGGCCGCTGTTTGTGATGCGGGGTAGGCGCGAATGATCTCGCCCGGGGTGTTCAGTTCTGTCATGTCCCTGATGCGGACATCGTCATTTGTCTCTAACACGGCTTGAAGCTCCCTAATTTTCTTTTTGGAACCAGCGTCATTCCGTGGCGGCACAAAAAAACCGCCATGGTCTGGCGGCTGGTTTTGAGTTGCTATGTGATCTGTTACTTGGAATTTTAGATCAAACGTTCCCCTACTCCCGCCGCCAGTGGCATCGGATAGCTAAAATAATAAAAGAAATATGTGGCGGCTGTTGGGCTCATAGGACAGCATATAAAATGACCCAGTCGGTTTTGTAAAGGACATAGTATGAGCAATTCCGCCCACAGCGCCCAGCGCGAAATGCAGATGCGCCTGACTTTGATGGTCGAACGCGGCGCGCAGACAAATGCCAGGGGCGTGGTGACGGAGTTTTCCGGTCGCAGCCACACATGGGCGCAATTCGCTGAACGCGTGGCGCGCCTGGCAGGCGGCCTGCAGGACCTGGGTGCTAAGGCCGGCGACCGGGTTGCCATACTGGCCTTGAACTCTGACCGCTATTTGGAATTTCTGTTTGCAGTGCCCTGGGCGGGCGCTGTTTTTGTGCCCATCAACACCCGGCTGGCACCGCCCGAGATCGCCTATTGGCTGAACGATTCCGGGGCGGAGGTCTTATTTGTCGACGATACGTTCGTACCCATGCTCGGTGCGTTACAGGGCCCGTTGGAAACCGTGGGGTCGGTGGTTTATCTTGGCGATGGTGCCGCACCCGAGGGCCTACAGCATTACGAGGGTCTGATCGAAGGCCGCGCCGTCATCGATGATGCGGGCCGTACCGGCGATGACCTGGCGGGGCTGTACTATACGGGTGGGACCACAGGCGTTTCAAAAGGCGTGATGATGACCCACACCAACATGGTCATGAACGCCCTGAATTTTACGCCTGTTGGCCAATTTGACTACTGGTCAAAATTCCTCCACGCCGCGCCGATGTTCCATATGGCGGACGGTGCCGGTGCTTTTGCCATGGCCATTGTGGGGGGTGGCCACTGCTTCATTCCCGGCTTTGAGCCGGTGGCGAGCCTGGCTGCAATTGAAGAATTCCGCCCCACCCATTCCGTGCTGGTGCCGACCATGGTCAATATGATGATCAATCATCCCGATGTGAACAAATACGACATCACCTCTTTGCGCCGGGTTATTTATGGTGCCGCACCCATGCCTACACCGGTGATTGTCCGCGCCTTGGAGGTGATGCCCGGCATCAGCTTTGTCCACGGCTATGGCCAGACGGAGGCGGCACCGTTCATTTCGGCCCTGGATCCAAGGCACCTGGAAGGCCCGGACATCCCGGAGGGTCGGCGCAATTCCATTGGCCACGCAGGTGGTGCAGTTGAGGTGCGGGTGCTGGATGAACGGGATGTGGAAGTCCCTGCCAACACGGTGGGTGAAATCTGCACCCGCGGCCCCCACGTCATGCCCTGCTATTGGAAACAGCCTGAATTGTCAGCGGAAACCCTGCGCAACGGCTGGCTGCACACGGGCGACAGTGGTTATATGGACGAAGACGGCTTTTTGTACATCGTCGACCGGATCAAAGACATGATCATATCAGGGGGCGAAAACGTCTATTCAGCCGAGGTTGAAAGCGCTGTGCACAAACATGATGCCGTAGTCGAATGCGC
The DNA here is from genome assembly GCA_028824965.1 of Alphaproteobacteria bacterium. Classification (GTDB taxonomy): domain Bacteria; phylum Pseudomonadota; class Alphaproteobacteria. The sequence goes on from JAPKBD010000050.1 coordinate 9,551, forward strand.
CGTCATCGGTATCCCCAACGACAAATGGGGCGAACAGGTCCACGCCATCGTCCGCCTGACCGAACCGGGTGCGGTCGAGGCAGGGGACTTGATCGCCTTTTGCCACGACCTGATCGCCAACTACAAATGCCCCCGCAGCATCGATTTCACTGAAACCCCCTACCATTATCCGGTGCCGGCAAAGTCCTGAAAACAGAACTGCGCAAACCATATTGGGTAGGGCACGAAAAGGGCGTGAATTAGTTGTCTGAGTTAAAGCAGGTCGTGAACCCGGCGGTAGAGGTTCATCAACATGCCGGCTGTTGCGCCCCAGATGTAGAATTCGCCGTAGGGCATGGCGTAATATTGCCGGGAGTGGCCGTTTAGTTCACGACTGTGGCGTTGGTGGTTTTTTGGATCGAACAGAAAATCCAGGGGCACTTCGAAAACTTCCGCGACCTCGAAATCATCAACGTTCAGGTCAAAGCCCAGGCGCACGAAACCCACCACGGGGGTGATGTGAAAGCCGGTGCCGGTTTCGTAGTCATCGAGATAGCCGACGGTTTCGATGTAGGAGCGATTGATGCCGATCTCCTCCTCCGTCTCGCGCAGGGCGGTGTCGACCACGTCCAGGTCATCCGCTTCCACCCGGCCACCGGGGAAACTGACTTGCCCCGCGTGATGGTGCAGATGATCCGTGCGCTTGGTCAACAACACGGTCAAGCCGCTGTTATGTTCCACCAAAGGCACCAAAACCGCAGCCGGCTTCAGACGTTCGGAGGGGTCAATCCAATCCTGCATAAACGGGTTCAGATCATGATCGCCCGTGCTGGGACGCAGATCATCGTGGGAACGACTATCTGCCATGGGGCGAAGTTTGGATACAATACGATCGCGCAACGGCGGCTCCTTATGGGTTTGACCTATTATAGCTTAGATTTACAGGGGTGCGCCAACTGGGAAAAACACGCCCGCACTCCAAATACCGAACTGGGTCGCATCATCCCGGGTTTCATCCACCCCTAATTCGATCAGATCGTAAAAGGTGGCACGGTTGATCAAGGCTTCCAAGCACCCGCGTACATGAAGATAGGGCGAGGGCTCCTCAGTATCTGGATCAATCTCCACCCGCAGGGCATGATCCGGCCCCGCCATCACCTCATCATCGACGTTGGTTCGAAAAGTTAGCACCTGGTCCCGGCCCGCCCCATGGACATCCATGGCCACGGCCTGAAACGGCGCGTCTTCGACCACAATGGAATATTTTTCCACCGGGGTGACCAGATAATGCCGGCCATCCTCGTCATGACGCAAAATTGATGCGAACAGTTTTACCATGGCCGGGCGTTTAATGGGGCTGCCCAAATAGTGCCAGCTGCCGTCGCGGGCGATGCGCATGTCCAGTTCGCCGCTGTAATCCGGGTGCCACAGATCCACCGGCGGCACCTTGCCCTTTGGCAATTGTGCCAAAATGGCGGCAATCGCATCCTCGTTTGACACGGTATTTCTTCCTCTCGTTCCGCTAGCCCTAAGCGGCCGTAAACGTTAACCTAAAGATTGGCGCAAAGTTGGGGCATTTCAATATAGTGGACAACATGGCATCCGTCAGTGAAACCGAACAAGATTTGACGACAAATATCGAAGCCGGGGTCGAAGCTGCTGTTGCACAGGTGGCGCAGGTGCGGGCCATGATCGGCCGGGTTATCTTCGGCCAGGAAGCGGTGATCGACGAAACCCTGATCACTTTGTTGGCGGGGGGCCATGGTCTGTTGATCGGCGTGCCCGGCCTGGCCAAAACCCGCCTGGTGGAAACCCTGGGCACTGTCCTGGGGCTGGCGGAAAAACGGGTGCAGTTTACGCCGGATTTAATGCCGGCAGATATCCTGGGGTCTGAGGTGTTGGAGGAGTCGGACAGCGGCAGCCGCGCCTTTCGCTTTATCCCCGGGCCTGTGTTCTGCCAATTGTTGATGGCGGACGAGATCAACCGCGCCAGCCCGCGCACCCAATCGGCTTTATTGCAGGCCATGCAGGAACAGGTGGTCACCATCGCCGGGCAACATCACCCCCTACCCAAGCCATTCCAGGTGCTGGCAACCCAAAACCCGTTGGAGCAGGAAGGCACATACCCCCTGCCAGAGGCGCAGCTGGATCGTTTCCTTTTGCAAATCGATGTGGATTATCCTGATCGCGAGGCTGAACGCCGCATGTTGGTCGCCACCACCGGCGCCGACGAAACATCAATTGAGGCCGTGATGAACGGCGAGCAATTGCTGGCAATTCAAAAATTGATCCGCCACATTCCCGTCGGCGATAGCGTTGTTGAGGCGATTTTAACCCTGGTCCGCAATGGCCGCCCCGAAGATAGCGCGCTGCCGGGCATCCGGGAACAAGTGGCCTGGGGGCCGGGACCGCGGGCCAGCCAGGCCATGATGCTGGCCGTGCGGGCGCGCGCCTTGTTGGATGGCCGGCTGGCACCATCGGTGGATGATGTGCTGGCCCTGGCCCGACCTGTCCTGCGCCACCGCATGGCGTTGACCTTTGCCGCCCGCGCCGACGGCGTCACCCTGGCCGGTGTCATCGATCGTTTGTCGGAACCCCTGAGCTGAAGGTGGGCTAGACGCCATGGCAATTGCTGCCGCACACAATACAGGGCGCAATACAGGGCACCGCGCGGAGCAACTTGCCGCCGGCATGCCCACCTTGTTGGTGGCCGCCGAACGTGTGGCCGCAACAATTGTGCAAGGCGTCCATGGCCGCCGCCGGGTCGGCAGTGGCGAAACATTCTGGCAATATCGCCGCTATCAAAGCGGCGATAGCGCGGGCAGCATCGATTGGCGGCAGTCGGGCAAAAGCCAGAAAACCTTTGTCCGTGAAAACGAATGGGAAGCAGCGCAAAGCGTCTGGTTGTGGCGCGATGGTTCCCCCTCCATGGGTTATCAATCCAATGCCGCGATGGAAGGTAAGCAAGACCGGGCCAATGTGTTGCTGTTGGCGCTCGCCTCGTTGTTGTTGCGGGGTGGGGAGCATGTCGGCCTGTATGGCCGGGATGGTACCGCGACGGGCGGGCGGGCGACCCTGAACCGTTTAGGCGCGCACTTAACCTCTCTGGCGCCGGGCCAAAACAACGCAGCTGATTTGCCGGAACCGGGACGGCTGCCGCGCTTTGCCCAGCTGGTTATGTTTGGCGATTTCCTTTCCCCTTTGGAACAGATTGAAAAAGTGGTCAAACGCTTCGCCGATCAGGGCGCGAGGGGCCACTTGGTGCAAATTCTGGATCCGGCTGAAGAAGATCTGCCGTTTCAGGGACGGACGGAGTTTGAGGGGCTGGAGGGGGAAGGCCGACTGACCATTGGCCGGGTGGAAAGCCTGCGCGATGATTATATGCGCCGCATGGTGGACCGTCGTGCCGGATTGCTGGAGATTGCCCGGGAGAGCGGGTGGGGCTTCACGCCCCATCGCACGGACAGGCCGCCGCAGGCTGCTTTGCTGGCATTGTACAATGCCCTTAGCGGCATGCTGGACCACCCTTCGGGCTTGTAGTCAATGTTGTCTTTGGGCCCCATTCTACCCCTTGCTTTCACCGCACCGTGGATATTGCTGGGTCTGGCGACATTGCCGGTAATCTGGTGGCTGTTACGGATCACCCCACCAACACCGCGACGGGTGCCGTTTCCCCCCATCCGCATTTTACTGGGTTTGAGTGGGGAAGAGGAAACACCCGCCAAGACGCCCCTTTGGTTGGCCCTGCTGCGGTTGCTGCTGGCGGCCCTGGCGGTGTTGGCCCTGGCCCATCCCCTGTTGCACCCCAACGCGGACCTGTCCGGCGATGGGCCTGTTCTGTTGGTCATCGATGACGGTTGGGCCGCAGCCCCCAACTGGCCCCTGCGCCAAAAAGCCGCCCTGGCGTTGGTGGAGCAGGCAAAGCGGCAACAGCGACCGGTTATGATTTTGACAACAGCGCCCCTCATTGGTGGCGGGCACATCCGCGCCAGCGGTCTGTTGCAGCCGGCAGAAGCGGAACCAATCCTGCGCGCCCTGCAGCCAAAACCCTGGGCCACGGATCGCCATGCGGCAGCAATTGCTGCAGAAGACTTATCGTTCACACAGCCACCGTCGGTGGTCTGGCTGGGTGATGGCATCGACGGCCCCGGACGGAAAGACCTGGCGACAAACTTGGCGGCACACCTGAAGACACTAGGTCCATCGCAGAAATTGCAATTAGCACAACAACCATTGTCGCAACGGGCTATGGCGCTGTTGCCCCCTACTCTGACCGCTCAAGGCCTCGCGACGACCGTATTGCGGGCGGGCGATCTGGGGTTGGCGTCTGTAACCGTGCATGCGATCGGCGAGAGGGGCCGGGTATTAGGCCAGGGGACGGCGCAGTTTCTGGCAGGGGATGATCGTGCCGTGGCGGAAATTCCCTTACCCGGTGAACTGCGCAATCGCGCCCTGCGCCTGGATTTAATCGGTCCTGGTTCGGCCGCAGCCTCCATTCTGTTGGATGAACGCTGGCGGCGACGGCCCGTCGGCCTGGTTTCGGGTGGCGGGGTGGAGGCACGGTCGCAACCGCTGCTATCCAATCTGTATTATCTGGAACGTGCCCTATCGCCCTTTGCCGAATTGCGCCACGGAGATATTGACAGCTTGCTACAGCGCCCTCTGGCGGTTATGGCGTTGGCCGATATTGGCCGCCTGTCGGGCAGTGAACAGACCACTCTGAGCCAATGGGTAAAGGACGGCGGCATGTTAATCCGCTTTGCCGGGCCCCATCTGGCGCAAACTTCAGAAGGCGTTTCAGCCAATATCTCTGGCGGCACCACGGATGACCTGCTGCCTACGCCCCTGCGCCAGGGTGGCCGGGACCTGGGCGGCTCCCTGTCTTGGGCAAAACCGGCGGGGCTGGCAGCTTTTCCCAAACATAGTCCGTTTTTCGGCCTGGATATCCCCGGCGATGTTTTAATCCGCCGGCAGGTTCTGGCGCAGCCATCCCAGGATCTGTCCCAACATACCTGGGCCAGCCTGGTGGACGGCACGCCGTTGGTTACGGCAGCACCACGGGGGCAGGGTTGGTTGGTGCTGTTTCACACGACCGCCAATGCGGCCTGGTCCAATCTGCCCCTGTCAGGATTGTTCGTGGAGATGATGCGCCGCCTGACCGATATGTCCCGTGGCGTCGGTAACGATGGCGGTGAGGCGGGCGACGCAAAGGGTGTGGGGCGGGAGCTGCCACCCCTGGCCAGCCTAGATGGCTTTGGCCGTCTGGGCCCACCGCCATCAGGGGCCGAACTCCTGGCCGCCCGCGACATTGCCAAGGCCAAAGCCGGGCCTAGGTCCCCACCCGGTTATTACGGCCTGGAAGAAGATCGCCGGGCCTTGAACCTAAGCCAGAACTGGCAGGCCTTACACGCCATAACGGAACTGTCTGTACCGGCGCGGTTGACCGGTTACCAACACACGAATGAATTTGATTTGAAGCCGTGGCTGTTGGCTGCAGCGGTGGTGCTGGCCCTGATCGATTTGTTGGCCGTTCTGGCCCTGCGTGGATTGTTGCGGCCCAGCGCGCGCCTGACCGCGTTAATTTTGGGCGCGTTGATTTTAGGCCCGCTCTTACTGTTGCCGAATACCGCACCAAAGGCACAACAACTTTCAGCCGCCGAAAAATTTGCCATGGCCGCCGCATTGGATACGCGACTGGCTTATGTGATAACCGGCGATGCCCGGGTCGATGAGATGAGCCGGGCCGGCCTGGCGGGCCTGAGCGAAATTTTGCGCCTGCGCACCTCAATCGAGCCGGAAGCGCCTATGGCCGTGGATATAGAGCGCGCGCCCCTGATGCTGTTTCCCATTCTGTATTGGCCCATGGTTGCCAGCCAACCACCGTTGAGCGAACGCGCCATTGCCAAAGTGTCCCAGTTTATGCGTACGGGGGGCACCATTGTTCTGGACAGTCGTGACGGTGGCAGCAGCCTGCCCGCCCTGCGCCGCCAATTGGGTTTGACGGGCGGTAGCAGCGCCGGGCGTTTGCGGGACTTGTTGTCCCGGCTTGATATTCCGCCCCTGGCACCGGTACCCCAAGGCCATGTGCTGACCAAATCATTTTACCTGTCACAGGGTTTCCCGGGCCGCTACACAGGCGGAACGGTCTGGGTGGAACGCCGGCCGGGCGGGGTCAACGATGGCGTATCCGCATTGGTGGTCGGCGGCAATGACTGGGCCGCGGCCTGGGCCACGGACCTGCGCCATAAACCACTGGTCCTGCCCACGCCGGGCGGGTCCCGGCAACGGGAAATGGCCTATCGCTTTGGGGTCAATCTGGTGATGTACGCCATGACCGGAAACTACAAAGCAGACCAGGTGCATATCCGCGATATTCTGGAACGGTTGGGGCAATGACCCAATGACGACGTTTGCGCGCATCAGTTTTGATCCCGCCCTGCCCTTATGGCTGTTGGTGATTTTGGCGATTGCCGCCCTGGCATTGTTGGCCCTGGCCTACTGGCGGCGTTCGGGTGGTGCCTCCGGTACCACCGATACCACCTGGCGCATGCTGGCATTGGCGGCTGCGCTACTGACCCTGGCCAATCCATCGTTGGTGCAGGAACAACGCAATCCCGTGCCCGACGTGGCTTTGATCGTTGTTGATCAATCCATCAGCCAACGCATTGCAAAGCGCGCGGTGCAAACGGAAGTGGCCTTGGAAAAGTTGGAGCAGCGTTTAATGGGCCGACCGGACCTGGAGGTGCGGGTGATCCGCGCCGGGATGGGCACCGCCAGCGATCGTTTTCTACCCGAAGGCACCCATCTGTTCGGTGCCATTCGCGCCGGGTTGCGGGATGTTCCCAAACAACGCCTGGCAGGCATTATCGTCATCTCGGATGGGCAGGTTCACGATCTGCCAAAAGTTGACGGGACCACAAGTTCGGAATTTGGCGGCCCGGTACATTTGTTGTTGAGCGGCCAGCGCGGGGAACGGGACCGCCGCCTGGTGGTGGTTAAGGCACCCAGCTATGGCATCGTCGGGGAAACCTTACATTTGAGCTTAATGGTGGAGGACAGCACCGATCACAGGACCGGTGGTGTGGGCAAAATTAGCAATACAGAGCGTACGCGGTTAAGCCTGCGCCGTGACGGCGGCATTGCCGATAGCCGCAGCAGGCCCATCGGCAAGGTCCGCAACTTTCCCTTTCGTTTGAACCATGCTGGTCCAACGGTGTTGGAGTTGGAGATCGATCCCGGACAGCAGGAGCTGACGACAAAAAACAACCGCGCCGTCGTCATCGTCAACGGCGTACGGGAACGCATGCGGGTGTTGCTGGTCTCAGATGAACCCCATGCCGGGGAACGGACCTGGCGTAATATTCTAAAATCAGACCCGTCCGTGGATTTGGTGCATTTTACAATTTTGCGTCCGCCCCATAAACAGGACGGCACGCCGATTAATGAGCTGTCGTTGATCGCTTTTCCCACCCGGGAGTTGTTCCAGGACAAGTTGGATGATTTCGATCTGATCATCTTTGACCGCTATCGCCGCCGGGGCGTGCTGCCGGATATCTATCTGCAAAACGTCGCCGAATATGTCCGCCGGGGCGGTGCGGTATTAACAGCCGTGGGGCCTGATTTTGCCACCTTGCCCATATCCCTGTCGCGGACACCCCTGGGCGCAATTCTGCCGTCCAAACCCACCGGCACTATTCGCGAGAAGGGTTTTCGCCCCCATCCCACCGATAAAGGCCGCCGCCATCCGGTCACCGCGATGCTTGAGGGGATTGGCGGGCCGGGCAGTACGCCTGGCTGGGGCCGGTGGTTCCGTCAGATAGATGTTAGGGAGGTCAAAGGCGATGTGCTGTTGAGCGGCGTGGGGCAACATCCTTTGTTGATCATGGCCCGGGTTGGTGATGGCCGGGTCGCGCAATTGCTGTCCGACCATGCCTGGCTATGGACACGCGGCTTTGAAGGTGGCGGCCCGCAGGCGGAATTGCTGCGCCGTATGGCCCATTGGCTGATGCAGGAACCGGACCTGGAAGAGGAGGACCTGCGCGCCCGGGCCATGGGCAACCAATTGCTGATCCAGCGCCGCAGCCTTAACCCGGCCGGCAAGGATATCCAAATCACCACGCCGTCAGGCGAAGTGCGCAGCGTCGCCCTAAACGATAATGGCCGCGGGATGGAGACCGGCGCCCTGGCGGTGACGGAGCCGGGCCTGTACCGCCTCGATGATGGCACCCACCGGGCCATTGCCGCAGCCGGTGACATAAACCCCTTGGAATATGCTGACATGCGCGCCACGGCATCAAAGTTTCAACCCTTGCTGAAACAAAGCGGCGGCGCGGCGTTCTGGTTGGCCGACGGCATGCCCGACGTCCGCCGCGTCAAACCGGGCCGCATCAACCGTGGACGCGGTTGGCTGGGCCTGCGCGCCAGCGGCGACTACACCGTCAGCGGGGTAGAGCAAACACCCTTGCTGCCCAGCCTGTTGGTGCTGATCCTGTTCCTGGGCCTGACCATGCTGGCCTGGCACCGGGAAGGCAGATAGGCCACACCCCGATATGCCGGTACCGAGCCGCCCTGGATTACCGGATCAAGTCCGGTAATGACAGATAGACAAGGTCTAGCCCGCGCGCTAACGATTGTCATTGCCGGACTTAATCCGGCAATCCATCTCTATCGTGGACCCAGGTCCTATGGCATGCCTTTCATATCCACGGGCAGGTAATAGAAATTATCCCCTAGCAGGCTGCTGAAAAACGCATGCCTGGTTTGATTTGTCGAGGAATTCGGGGC
>JAPKBD010000388.1 GCA_028824965.1 Alphaproteobacteria bacterium
AACCGATTCGTCCTGGCCCAGATCGTGATGTTGGGCAGCAAATTTGATCTGTGCCATGAGCTAACTATATCCGGCGGCTATCTATTCAACACGTCATCCCGGGTGCTGCCGGCAATGGCCATAACCTCACCAATGCCACCCGCATCCACACCCAGTTCTTCCAATGTCGCCTGCAGATGGCCCGCAACTTTATCAAAATGGCTGTCATTTAGACCATCTGCAACCAAAGAGGCGTGCGCGGTGCGCATGTCCTGCCCGGTATACTCATGGGGCCCTCGAAAGGCCATAGTCAGAAAGGATTTTTGCTTGGCCCGTTGACCAGCCATATCTGTAGTGTCAAAAAATTGCAGAATATCAGGATCTGTTAAGACCTTACGGTAAAACAAATCCACGGCAGCATCCACGGCGTCGGCACCGCCGACGCGTTCATACAAGCTATCAGACATAGAAATTTCCCTCCTACTTTGAAATCCAGCAGAAATTGTGCCACGATTATAATAAGTTTTTGTTACGACGGCATCCGCGATTTTGGGTTATGACACATGGTCTATCTTTGGCATATTTGATCGTGACGCCAGACGGTCGGCTGAGACATGGCGAAAGCCACTATCTATGCGCCTTGGGGCGTGGCGGTATCGGCACCCATAAGCGGGAGGGGGATGGCGTGACGCCAACGGGCCGTTACCCCATCCGTCGGCTGTTATACCGAGCGGACAAATTGGCGCGACCCCAAAGCAACCTGGAAATATCAGCCATTCAACCGAACGACGGCTGGTGCGACGACGCCGATGACCCTGCCTATAACCAGGCGGTCACTTTGCCATACGACGCCAGCGCCGAGAGTATGTGGCGCGACGACGGGCTATATGATCTTGTTGTCATCCTCGGCCACAATGATGACCCGGTGATACTCGGTGCAGGCAGTGCCATTTTCATGCATGTGGCCAGCCCCGGCTATGGACCGACCGAAGGCTGCGTAGCGTTGTCAAAGCCAGATCTGCTGGAGGTCCTCCAAATATCGGACCCCGATAGCGAGATCGAAATTCTACCTGAGAATCCCTAAAAATGGAGCTTTTGAATAAGGCTTAGGGATTGGGTTTAAGGATAGGACTTTCTGGGCCCAAAAATGGCCGTGCCTACCCGAACCAAGGTCGCGCCCAGCTGGATCGCTGTTTCGTAGTCCGCGCTCATACCCATGGATAATTCGGTTAAATCATTGCGCCGAGCGATTTCCCGCAATAAGGCGAAATGCAGGCTGCATTCTTCATCCACCGGGGGAATGCACATCAGGCCGCGCACGTTTAAACCCAATTCATCTCGGACCAAGGCCACAAAAGCGTCCGCGTCCTCGGGCCAGACGCCGGCTTTTTGGTCCTCCTCCCCCGTATTCACCTGGATGAAGCAGTCCGGTTGCCGGCTCTGGGCCGCCATTTCGCGGGCCAGGGCGCGGGCCAGTTTCGGGCGGTCCACAGTCTCGATCACATCGAAAAGGGCAACCGCGTCTTTAACTTTGTTGGTTTGCAACGGGCCGATGAGATGCAGGCGCAGATCCGGATTGGCCGCTTTCAGGTCCGGCCATTTTACCTGAGCCTCCTGCACCCGGTTTTCGCCGAATAATTGTTGTCCGGCCTGGATAACCGGCAATATCGCCTCCGCGCCTTGGGTTTTGGATACCGCAACCAAGGCGGCATCGCCTGCCCCACGGCCGGCCGCTTTCGCAGCCGCCGCAATAGACGCCTGAACGTGAGCCAAATTCGCGGCAACGTCCACATTTTCCCCGGGCGTGTTATCTGCCGTGTTTGCTGCTGGTTCGTCTGTCAAAGCCATGGCATTCTATTCCTTATGTCAGCACAGACCCTAACAAAGCTATCCCGCCGCCTCAATCACCGGGCGCAAATAAATCGTCCACTGCCCAATGTTCTTTTACTAACCGATCAGGCCCGGTTGCCCGAACCCATCGCTGCGGCGCGCCATTTACCCCGTGGCGGCGGCATTATTCTGCGGAATTACGAAGACCCTCATCGTCAAGCGTTGGGTCGGGATCTTATGACCTTGTGCAAAATCCGCGGCCTTTACCTATTGATTGCCGGCGACTGGCAGTTGGCCTGGAAATTGGGTGCTCATGGTGTGCATTTGCCGGAATGGCAAACAATGCGGCCGCCAATAGTATGCCGCAAACCAGGCTGGATCATGACAGCGGCTGCTCATTCCCGGCCGGCCCTATTGCGGGCGGCACGTCTTGGGGTTCATGGCGTGCTTCTGTCGCCCATATTCCCCACCGCCTCTCACCCCGGCGCTTCTGTCCTTGGGTCATTACAGTTCAGCCGTTTGGCCGTGCCGTCATCCATACCGGTCTATGGATTAGGCGGCATCACGGCCCGGAACGCGCGCCGGCTTAACAATAGTGGTGCCGTCGGGATCGCGGCGATTTCCGCGCTCGTTTCTTAGTTCTGAGCCGGCTTTTTCTCTATCGCAAAGCGTTCCTGGATAAATTCGACCACTATGTCGACCGCCCGCTCCACGGTCAGGGCAGATGTGTCGACCACCAGCTCCGGGTTTTCCGGTGCCTCATATGGTGCTGAGATACCTGTGAAGTCGCGGATCTCGCCCAGCCTGGCCTTTTTGTACAGGCCCTTGGGGTCCCGCGCCTCACACGTGGCCAGATCAGCCTGAATGTGGATCTCAGAGAATTGCTCACCCCCTGCCTTGCGCGCCCGGTCCCGGTCAGAGCGGTAGGGGGAGATAAAGGCTGTAATGCAGATCATCCCGGCGCGTGAGATTAGGGCGGCCACTTCACCAACCCGGCGAATGTTTTCGGCGCGATCTTCGGGCGAGAAGCCCAGATCCGCGTTCAGGCCATGGCGCACATTGTCGCCATCCAAGACATAGGTCTGATAACCTAAGTTAAACAAGCGCCGCTCCACCGCCACAGCCACCGTGGATTTGCCCGCGCCCGATAGGCCCGTGAACCACAACACAGCACCCTGGTGGCCGTTGCGATGTTCGCGGTTTTCCTCCGTGACGTCATGTTCGACCCGCTGGATATTACTGGCCCGCCGGGTGATCAGATGGCGTTGATCTGCATAACCCTCCATGGAGATAATGCCGCCGCCCGAGATATTGTAATTATCCACCAAAACAAAACGGCCCGTCTGTGGCGCATCAACAAATGCGTCCAGCGCCAGCATTGTGTCAGAGCGCAGGGTAATTTCAGCCACCTCGTTACGGGCCACGGCTGTTACATCCTTGGTGGACAGATCCCCCGTATCGATCACCCGGTCGATGGATTGTACGGTGATGGGCACATCCGCTGTGTTCAGCTTCATGGTATAGCGGCTGCCGACAGTGACGTCACTATTTCCCAGCCAGAACAATTTCGCCCGGAAGACATCCGTTTCAATTGGCGGATTCTCTTCATGGGAGGCAACGTCACCCCGCTCCACAAAGATCTGTTCCTCCAACGTGATGCCAATGCTGTCGCCGGCCTTGGCCTGGTTGGGCTGGGCCGAGACGCTCCACGCCTCAATAGATTTTACCTTGCCCATACGGTTTGCGGGCGAAAACAGCAAATTGTCGCCGACCCGCAGGGTCCCGCTTTCGATGCGCCCGGCGATGATCCGCCGCTCATCAAAGCGATAGACGTCCTGCAC
>JAPKBD010000051.1 GCA_028824965.1 Alphaproteobacteria bacterium
ATAAAACAGTGGGTTAAAGAAAATCAATCATAGTTATCTGGGTCAGCCCCTTAATGTAATAAGTATTATGTCCAGAATAAGCGTTATAAAAAAACGCAGTGTACTTTAATCATAATCCAAAAAGGGGAAACATCATGAAGCTTCTTAAACTTGTAAGCCCAGTTTTTGCGGCTTTCATCTTTATCGCGCCCGTTATGGCTGCGGAAAAATCGGCCGCAAGTGACACAGTTGCTACTGGCGAAGTCGTGAAATTGGGCAAGATCACACCAAACGGACCGTTCCGTCTGTGGAGTGCGATCAATCGTGTGCTGCCGGCTTATGCCGCATCGACGGGTGGGGCGGATCTACGCGCCCAGGTCGAAAGTTTGAGTGTGGTGGACGCCAGTGGCAAAAAGCCGGGCGATGTGATGGTCCAGTCGACGGCATTTCGCTCCGTATTAGAGGAAATTCGCGCTGAGCTGAAAATGGACAAGATCGAAGTTTACAAGGATCCCCTGGGTCGGGCAGTGACCCCGGGTGTTGTATTTGTCAACGCCGGTTTCAATATGGATGGGATTGTCGAGACCTTTCGCGCCCATGCGAAAAAGTCGGACGTTGACTATGGCGGGTTCTTCGAAGTATCGGTTTTTAAAGGAAAATCACCCAGCGACGTTTATGCTCTGGCAGAATTGGCGGTGCGGCGTTTGCGTCTGATCAAGGGTTCCTGAGGCTTTTTTGATAGCGCAAACGTAATAAAATATCCGCCCCTGTTATTCAGCTGATCCGCCGGATAACGGTGGGCGGAAATACATTCCATCTCTAAAAATTTAATCGCTACAGAGCGCCTTTGTTGTTATATTTTACATAATAATTGGGGAGGTGTCTCATGCGTGCCTTGCTTGTCGAAGACGATTCCGCCACCGCCAAGTCCGTCGACCTTATGCTTCAAGGACAAGGGATAGAGGTGTTCGAAACCGACCTTGGGGAAGAAGGCCTGGATCTGGGTAAATTCTATACCTATGACGTCATAATATTGGACCTGAACCTGCCCGACATGCACGGCTATGAAATGCTACGCCGGCTCCGTGCGGCGCATGTGAAAACGCCGGTCATCATCCTTTCCGCGATGGCGGAGCCGGATGACAAGCTAAAGGGTCTTGGCTTTGGGGCGGATGATTATATCACCAAACCGTTTGAGCGTGGCGACCTGATCGCCCGTATCCGTGCCCTTGTGCCACCCGTAAACGCCTATCCTGCCAGCCGCGCCATGGGCGGCACCACAATGGCGACGGTCGGGGGGATGGCACCTGTCGCGGGCAGCCGTCTGCATCTGGCGCGCACCGATATGCTCGAATTCCTGTCGCTATGGTAGGGCCGTAACAACGATAGAATAGGTGCTTACCAGCCGCGTTGCCCGACGGCGGGCGGATCATTGGCGTTACCGGCAAAACATTGTGCGATGGCCATCCATTTCGTGGCGTTTTCGCCCACAACCCGCAAATTTACCTCGCCAATATGGCGGCCCTGGGTGACCACATGGCAGAATTCTGTGGCTGAACCCTCCACCAAATTGGTCTCATCCGGTTCATTCCAGGTCCAGATCTCTCCCGACGGCGCGGTCAGGCGCACGTGTGGGGCTGGCTGGGGTGCCTCCATGCTGCGATTTTGGAAGGTCCAGCCATAGGTATTGACGCCCAATGCGGCGATATTTCGGATGCGGTCTTTGGGCATCCGGGTTTTGCGCAGCAGGTCATAGATGTCCTGGCCATGGGCCCAGGTCTCCATCATCCGTGCTGTGGCCGCCGAACGTACGCTCATATCCGGGCCAACCCACTTCATGCGCCGCTTTGCATCGGAGGCTGCGAAAATATCGCACAGGGCATGCAGCTGCTTCTGCCAGGCATCCAGTAATTTGGGGCCGTGGCCCACATCTTCATCGATCATTTCCAGGCCCATCGTGGTCTGCCCCGCCTCCCGCGACGCTTTGCGTCGGGCCGTGACGTCATCAAACCGGTCCGGGTCCGTGATAGAGATGGTATTCATCCAATCACCCATGAACAGATGCTGGACCACATAATCGGGCGTCCAATCCTTAAAGGGCGTTTTCCGCTGCCAATCTTCCGCCCTTAGGTTTGTCATCAGGGCATAAAGCTCATCGCCCTCATCCCGCAGATCCCCTGCTAATTTCGTCATAACCATGCGTGAATATCTCCCCTTACCAGACGGCCATTTTGTAACATTATGGGGTGTGTGGCCAGGGGGCGATGGCACAGCCCTGCGTATTGGATATTTTATCCATAATGTGATAGATTATTACCATGAAAACGGGTTCTTCAAGTAGTTCTGTGACGACGTCTCCTTCGCCTGAGCGTGAGGGCCATGATACGAAGGCGTCAAAGGCCTCTGCCGTGCAGGTGGGGATAAAGGCTATGGATGAAGGCCGCGCTGTACCGCATGGAAAAGTGAAAGCGTGGCTGGAAAGCTGGGGCGCTGAAAAAGAATTGCCCGCGCCTGAATGCGAATAGAGTGGTCTGCACCGGCTTTGGCCGATCTTGTGGATATCAGGAATTTCATTGGCCAATACGACGACGCGATAGCGCGTAACGTGGCCGCCCGCATTATTGCTTCGGCCGACTAGCTTTGTGATTTTCCTGAATCGGGACGCCATGGCGATGTTCCCGGAACTCGTGAATTGCTAACGCCGCAGCTTCCCTTTGTGTTGATCTATTGTTTATCAGGTGATCAAATTGAAATTCTATAGGTTTGGCATCAACGTGAAAACCGGGATGACGAGCCGGTGTAATCCAACTCTGTAATCCAACTCTTTCTGATTATTCATTTGCCCCGTAATATGATTAGTATGAACGGCTGTCATGTTTCGGGAGGAATGTATGCGTGTTGGTGTAGAGGTTGGTGGAACATTTACGGATCTGGTGGCGATCGAGGATGGCCGGGTGCGCGTGGCCAAGGTGCCATCCGTGCCCGCGCGGCCTGATGAAGGCGCCATGGCGTCGCTGGCAGCGGGTGGCATTGATCTGGCCACAGTCGCTGATCTGGTGCATGGCTCCACCGTGGCGACCAATGCCATCTTGGAACGCAAAGGCGCGCCGGTTGCCTTGCTGACGACGCGCGGCTTTCGCGATGTGTTGTTCCTGCAGCGCCATAACCGGACGCAGATTTATGATCTGTTCTACAAAAAGCCCGAACCAGTTTTGGCGCGCCGGGATATTTTGGAAATTGATGAACGTATGAACGGCCAGGGTGAAGTGGTTGAGGCCTTGGATGAAACCGCAACAGCGGCGCAACTGGCCGAATTCCTTGGTACGGGACGCTATAAATCCGTCGCCATCTGCCTGTTGAACGGTTATGCGGAGCCGAAGCACGAACGCCAATTGGCGGCCTTGGTGGCCAAGCAATTCCCCGATTTGACCATTACTTGCTCAGCCGATGTGACGCGGGAGTTTCGGGAATATGAACGCACCTCAACCACCACATTGGCGGCCTATGTGCAGCCGGTGATCGACAGCTATTTGCGCCGGTTCGAAAGCCAGTTGGCGGAGCAAAAATTTACCGGCCGCTTTTCCATCATGCAATCCAACGGCGGGCGGCTGCCTGTGGCGGGGATGTCGCGCAACGCCATTACCTCGCTTTTCTCAGGTCCGGCAGCGGGTGTCATGGGGGCGGTGCGTCAGGCAGGCTTATCCGGCTATGGCGATCTGATTACATTGGACATGGGCGGCACCTCCACTGACGTATGCCTGGTGGCGGATGGCAAACCTAATCTGTCGGGGGAAACGGAAGTTGATGGCCTGCCCATCCGCACGCCTGTTTTGGATATTGTCACGGTGGGTGCGGGCGGTGGTTCGATCTGCTGGCAGGATGACGGCGGTATGTTGCGGGTGGGTCCGGAATCCGCCGGTGCTGATCCGGGCCCTGCCTGTTACGGCCGGGGCGGAACACGACCTGCGATCACCGATGCCCACATGGTGCGGGGCACCATTCGGGCGGAGGAATTCCTGGGCGGCCATATGGATGTGGATAAGGACGCTGCAGCCAATGTTTTCAAAGACCTGTCGGAAAACCTTGATATGTCGTTGGAGGAAACAGCCGATAGTGCCGTGCGGGTGGCGGATGCCAATATTGTTGGCGCTATACAGCTGGTATCGACCGAACGGGGCCGCGATCCCCGCGACTATGTCCTGGTCCCATTCGGCGGTGCGGGGCCGCTGCATGCAGCCCGGGTGGCGGAGGAATTGGACATTTCCACCATTCTGGTGCCGCCCAACGCCGGTGTTTTATCCGCCTACGGCCTGTTGGCGTCTGACTTCCTGCAGTACGAGACCCTGACCCGGCGCATTGCGTTGAGCGAGGGAGAGGCCGCAGCGGATCAGGTCCAGACATTGTTTGGCGAGATGCTGGACCGGATCACGCGTTCGTTTCGGGATCTGGGCATTATGGATGATCTGACATACAGCTATAGCCTGGATATGAGGTTTATCGGACAAGCCTTTGAAATTACTGTTGATATCGATGCGGATCTTTTGCCGGGGATGACCGCCGGTACTTTACTTGAATTATTCAATGAAGCTCATAACCGCGTGTTTTCATTCGGTGAATCCGGTATGCACCGGGCCGAAATCGTCTCCTTCCGCCTTGGTGCCTCTGCCGCACCCGAAGTGGTGCCGGCCCTGAACGAAGGTATCTCCGATAAGGTGGTCAAGGGGCAAACCCAGATCTTTGATCGCGGCGAATGGCGGCAATGTGTTTTGCTAAGTCGGGCCGCTATTGCATTGGAAACAAACGGTGTTCCAGGGCCTGCTTTGGTGGAGGATGGGACCTCGACCATTTTTGTGCCGAACGATTGGACCGCGACCGTCGATGACCAGGATAACATCCTCTTGAAGTGGAAGGACTAGAAACATGGCCGTAAATACAGTCGATCAAGCCGTCATCAGCCAGGGGCTGATTGCTGCCGCCCGTGAGATGGGCGTTAAGCTGGTGCGTTCCGCCTATTCCCCCGTGGTGCGTGAAGCCAATGATTGCTCCGCTGCCCTGATGGATCGTTTCGGTAACGTCGTGGCGCAGGCAGAATTGATCCCCATGCAGCTGGGACCCATCGGTGCCACGTTCCGTCCGTGTGCGGATCTGTTTCCCACTGATACGTTGGTGGAGGGTGATTTCTATATCAACAACGACCCCTTCCAGGGCGGCCAGCATTTGCAGGACGTATTTTTGTTCTCCCCCATATTCTTTCAAGGCGTCCTGGTTGGTTTTGGTGCCACGGTGGCGCATCATCTGGATCTGGGTGGCGGCGCACCGGGCCTGAACCCGGATGCCAGGGATGTGCATCAGGAAGGCATTATCTTCCCGCCCAGCAAATACAACATGGATCATGATTGGAACGGCGGTCCGTTGGAACGTCTGGTGCGCGCCAATATTCGGGTGCCGGATCAGACCATTGGTGATTTCAACGCGCAGTTCGCCGCCAACGGCATCGGTGGTGCCCGGGTGCAGGATTTGTGTGCGCGATTTACCCCCGATGTAGTTCTGGAAGCCATGGACGAGCTGCTGGATTATTCCGAACGGCGCATGCGGGCCGCGATCAGCGAACTGCCCGACGGGGTGTTCTACGGTGAAGATTTCCTGGACGATGACGGTATCTCTGACGAACCCCTGCGCATTCAGGCGCGGGTGGAGATTAAGGGCGATACGGTGATCGTGGATTACGAGGGCACCTGCGATCAGGTCGCCACCAACGTCAACTGCCCCTACGCCTCCACCGTGGCAGCGGGCCTCAGTTGCGTTAAATCCGTGCTGACCAGCCCCGACATTCCGTTTAATGAGGGCAGCAAACGGGCCATCGAAGTCCGCGCGCCCTACGGCAGTATCCTCAACCCGCGCCGCCCGGCCCCTGTTCGTGCGCGCATGCTATCGGCCTATCGGGCCTATAACGCCGTGATGAAGGCATTGGCCCCCACAGCGCCCGAAAAAGTCATCGCGTCGGGTTTCGACTCCACAGAAATCATCGTCCTCAGCCAATTGGGCGTGGACGGCTACCAGATTTATCTCGAAATTCTGGGCGGCGGCTATGGCGCATCTAACCAGGGCGACGGCTGCGACGCGGTGGACAGCCCCCTGTCCAACTGCTCCAACGTGCCGGTGGAGGCCATGGACATGGAATACGACTATTTCCGCGTCGAAGATTACAGCCTGGTGCCGGATTCAGGCGGGGCAGGGCGCTATAGGGGTGGTTTAGGCTTCCAACGGCGCTATCACATCCTGGGCGACAACGTCACCTTCGCCACATACTCAGACCGCTTCCGCCTGGCCCCCGAAGGCCTGTTCGGCGGAGCGGACGGCGTCTGCGCCTCCACCCAAGTCCTGCGCGGCGACGAGATCATTAACCTCCCCTCCAAAGTCAGTTTTCCCTTGTTGAAAGGCGATATCCTCGTCGCCCGCACAGGCGGCGGCGCAGGCTACGGTGAACCGGGAGAGCGCGCCGAGGACGACGTAGCACGAGATTTGGAGGAAGGTTTCATGAGTAGGGCTGAGGCGGCGGAGTAGGGTTGTGAGTTTAACAAATTGTCGCCGAAGTTCTAATTGAATGTCCGTATGGGGATCACGGCTGCGCACCCCGACATTGACTTGCGCGGCTACGCCCTCGGCTTCCGCCGCTTGATATGCCGCCGGATCAATCAGGCCAACCTCTGATCTTTCGACAGTTTACCGCCAATGGACCTCGACTAGTTTGAACGGTGATGTCCCGTTCTTCAAAATCGTTGGGTAGGGCCAAGGTCAGCCGTTCAGTGTGCTCGGTCGTTGATGTCGCGCCCGTAATAACGTCTGTGGTGCCAGGGGGGAATGTAACAGCTAGGTCGAGGTGGAAGTGTTTGTCGACAATTTCGTATGTTCCGTCCCAAGTGCCACCCATCACATCGGCCCCAACAATAATGCCTGTTTCAAGGGCAAACATTCCATATCCTGAGCCGTGGTTCCCGGCATAACGAAAGGTCCAGAAGCCTTCCCTATTCATTGAAACTGTCATATTGCCTCAAGCCTCTGCTATTCATGTCAAAAATCGATTCGGGGACGTGAAACGATATCAGGTTTGCGTCATACACAACAGATGGTTGCTCGGTACGTCTTGACCCCACCCCAAACAGAATTACGGTTCCGGTGACGGTTAACAAATTAGCCATCACTATCCAAGTTCTCTGGCCATAAGCGCGCCGAATGGCGCACGGCCAGCAGGTCGATGGTTTCTTCTGTGATGCGATAGGCGACCATATAGGGATAACCCTTCACCACCAATTCACGGATGTTCTCAACACGGCCCTGACGGCCCATCATTTCGGGCGCGTGGGGTCTCGCACAAAGGCAAATAGGACCACGGGCGTGGGTGATCTGCGCATCATTCGAGCTAATTGACATAACAGTTCTGGTCATTACGGATGAAATGTTATGAGGCGAGGTTATAGCCGGGGTATTTTCTGGGGCACGGGGCTGGTATCTTCGTTGCTCGTTGCTGGGATCGCGGGCGCTGTGGGGTACAGCCTTCGTCATGGCGA
Source organism: Alphaproteobacteria bacterium (assembly GCA_028824965.1). Taxonomy (GTDB): domain Bacteria; phylum Pseudomonadota; class Alphaproteobacteria. The sequence goes on from JAPKBD010000051.1 coordinate 7,548, forward strand.
CCATACCGCCGCGCAGGCCAAGTTTGATCAACGCATCGATGTTCTTGAAACGAAAATCGACAGCATAATTGCTTCGGTCAGCACGCCCCTAGCCAAGGTCCGGGCCGTGCCGGAAATGCGCCAGGGCTGGCATGTCCGTGTGTTTGAGCCACCCCGTCCAGCCAGCAATCTGGAAGGTATACGTCAAAGCCATGACGCCGGTTCATTTATTCATACGGGCAGCTGGATGGATTTGGAGGAACACCGGGAGCATGAAGGAATATTCCTGGCTGCGGATGCCGCCTTCAATGTCAGGGGGATGTTAATCCCCACCATGACGGGCGACTATGTTTTTGCGGTTCACATGTTATATAGCCGAAGAGAGAATGCGGATCGTCCAACAGCTGTTATTTGTCATGTCGATGTAAAGGTTGCGGACCAAGCCTCTGTGGTTGCCGGCAAGATGATGGCCTATGGCAAAGTGGAAAAAGCGGCGCTGCTGGCACCGGCGACAGTTTTTTTGCCCGCAGGCCAACCGCAACTTGTGGATGCCGTCATTGCATGTGACGTGCCCAAGGATGTCGCCGGCAAAAATGTTGCGATCCGGATCTGCGTCCGCCACAAGAATGATCAGAGCTATCGGCCCGTGCTGGCGTATCTTCCCGCCACCTGATCTTTCCCCCTAACGCTGCGAAATTAAATTCCCTTGTGATGCTTTTGTCACGCTGTTGTTACTGCGCTTGGGCATAGTGGTGCTCGACAAGTTCAGAGGCACACGACAAACCGCCATTAGGCAAAACAGCAAATTAGGGAGCATCACAATGTTAGATCTAAATCAGACGGGCTTTACGGGGCAGAGGGGATCAACCTTGAAGTCCTGGTTCAAAACCTTCTCCTGGACCTCTTTCAAAACGTCACTAGCCGGGATTGCTGTGGCGGTTGCCGTCGCTTTCGCGGGGCCCGTTAAGGCCACGAATGCCGAGCACAAATCAGAGTCTCCCGAAATCTTTCATGCATCTTCGGGGGCCGGTCCTCCGTCCCTACCGCTTCGGGGTTCAAAAGCGGCGGATCGCGGACGAGCCCATCAGGATAAGCCGGCTATATTAAACCAGTGGACGAACCGGCAGATCGTAGAATTCGTAGAGAGATTGGAGGGGGAGGTCGCTGCACGGATTGGGTTCTAACGCCACTTTTAGCGAAGGCTATTGCAGGCATACATAGGGAGAGATTGAGCGAAATTTACATCACAGTTTACATCGCCATTTACGTCACAAATTACTTTACTGCGACCCGGTGAAACAATTGATAGGAGGCATCATGCAAAATACATAACGGCGGTCTTCGGGCCGCCGTTTTTTTGTCTCCCTGTTATCGGATGGAATATTGGCCGGTTGCCAGACAACCGGTTCTGCGGGGGCTCGGGAGCTTGTGGCTTCGGGTAACTGAATGGCGCCGGCATCTGTTAAGCAATTCCGTCGAACCATTCAGCAACTGTAAAACGGGCATCATTGATGCCGATTTCAGGATGATGGGTGCGAAAAATGATGGTTGCGGTGTTGAACGCGGCAATTTCCGGGATTTGTCGCTGTTTCAGTTCACGGTAAACCCGGGTTACGATGATCCGGCAGCCGCAGGGTTTTTGCTCAACGCTCAATGTTTCAATCCTTAACGCGATTTCGTGGTCAGTAAATTCCAGACTCATTATATGCGAATGATTATTAATTGCAAATATTGCCTAGGCAAATGACGCTGTTGCAGCATTCCTATTGCAGTCTCACTGGGGCAATTCATTTCGGGTTGTCATGGAGAGGTTTTGCGTTTTAAGTTTTCGCCCATTAAGTTCGTTTATGGATGAATTGCTCAATGATGCCGCCCGTCGGGCACAGACTTATTTAGACGGCCTGGAGGACCGCGCCGTCGCCCCCAGCGGGGAGGCTTTGGCAGCGCTGTCCGAGCTGGCCGGTCCCTGGGTCGATCAAGGTTTCGATCAGAGTGTCGATCAAGGTGCGGATGCGGCCTCCATTCTGGCCAAACTGGATCGCCTGGGCGGGCCGGCGACCATGGCCAGCGCGGGGCCGCGTTATTTCGGCTTCGTAACGGGCGGCAGTCTGCCTATCGCCCTGGCGGCGAACTGGTTGGCCAGCGCCTGGGACCAGAATGCTTTTTCAACTGTATCGTCACCCCTGGCGGCATCCCTGGAAATCGCCTGTCTGGGCTGGTTACGGGAAATTTTCGGTTTGCCCGAAACCGCCGGCGGGGCCTTTGTCACCGGTGCGACCATGGCCAATTTCACCGGGCTGGCTGCGGCCCGTCATGCTGTGCTGGCCAAGGTGGGTTGGGACGTGGAACAGGACGGCCTGTTTGGGGCCCCACCTATCACGATCCTGGTCGGGGATGAGGGCCATGCCGCACTGTTAAAGGCGGTGCGTATGCTGGGCCTGGGGGAGGCGCGGGTGCAGCGTTTGGCCGTGGACGATCAAGGGGCCATTCGCGCTGATGCCTTGCCTGCCATATCCGGCCCGACGATCCTGTGTTTACAGGCGGGCAACGTTAATTCCGGTGCCTTTGATCCCGCCGATCAACTGATCCCTGCGGCCCAGGCTCAGGGTGCCTGGGTGCATGTGGATGGTGCCTTTGGCATTTGGGCCAAGGCGGCACCAAAGCGGGCAGCGTTGGCGGCGGGTTATGAGCTGGCGGATAGTCTGGCGGTCGATGGCCATAAATGGCTGAACGTACCCTACGACAGCGGTATCGCCCTGGTGCGCGATCCCAGCGCATTGCGTGCCGCCATGTCCATCACAGCCGCCTATCTGCCTTTGGGTGAGGTGCGGGAGCCTTATGATTTCACGCCCGAATGCAGCCGACGTATGCGCGGGGCCGATATGTGGGCCGCATTAGCCTTTCTGGGGCAGGGCGGCTTGGCTGATCTGGTAGAGAGATGCTGCCGCCACGCCGCCATGATGGCCAAGGGTTTGGAGGCATCGGGCTATGATGTCCTGAACCAGGTGGAATTGAATCAGGTTCTGGTATCTTTTGGTGATGACGCCACAACGGAGCGTGTCATCGCGGGTGTGCAGGCGGATGGCACTGCCTGGTGCGGCGGCACCCGTTGGAATGTTGCTGGGCAGGGCCGGGGGCATGGGCGTGCCGCCCGGGCCGCGATGCGCATCAGCTTCTCCTCCCACGCCACAAAAGATGCTGATGTGGTGAAAAGCCTGGAGGCGATTTTACGGGTCGCGGGGGCCAACAGCACTGGTTAGCCAGTCGTCAATGATCGATAGGGTAGCGGGATCATCCACCACGCCCATGTGATTGACGCTTGGCAAGATGTGATAGCGGCCCGTGGCCGTCTGCTCTGATATGACAACCTCGTACATATGGGCAAAGAACGACTCGTCCGCAGCACCTGCGATGACCAACAGAGGCTGCGTGATAGAGGCCAAATCAGACTCGTAATTCGCACGCGGGGCAAAGGCCGCGTTCATACGATAGCTGTAAAGTGTCGTCGCAGTATGACCATAGGGGCCGTCAAGAACCCATCGAGGCATGGCAAAACTGATGACGGGTAAATGGTTCAGGGCGGTGATCAATACCCTATTCAACATCGCCAGGCCGGCAAAGCGCCGGGTCGCGGGGCGGGCCCAACCGCCCGCGTTCGCTCTTGTGGTGGGCGCGTTATATTTCAGAAAAGGTGCCAATAGGATAAAGCCGTCTACCTCGCCTCCATAATCCCCGCCTGCGAACCGCACCACGAAACCACCCCCCGATGAATGACCACCCAAAATGATCTGGGGCATGATTTGCCGGTCTTTAGGTTCGGTCTTTAGGTGGCCGATCAGATCCGCCATGTCGTCTTCCAGTTGGCCGATATAATCCACATCGCCCCGGCGAACAGGGGCCGCGCCATGGCCGCGCATGTCAGGTGCAACAATTGTGCCCAGGCCGCGTGCAGACAATGCCTGCGCCAAGTGGTGGAACTGCATCCCGTGCCAGGCGGAACCATGAACCAGAATGATCAGCCGATCCGTTGGGATTGCGCTTTGATAGATGCGATAGGTGAGGGGGGTGCCGTCTCGGGCCTGAAAGTGTCGCGAGGGGGGCAGGTCGCTGTAGTCGGTGTCTTTTGCCTTGCCCAGGTCGATGCCACTATTGGTGCCATTGTCAGCGGCTTCCGGGCGATCGGAGAAAATCAAACCAAGGGCGATGGCGAAAAAAACGACCACCGTAATGACAAGTGAGATGAGCATTTTTAGAGCCATTCGATTTCCCTTTTACTAAATCCAACGGTAGGTTTTAGCCTTCGGCGCTGAATATAATGCAGGAACAGGTCGCGTGGGCGTATAGCTTGTCATTGGCGTCCACCAGACGTGCCTCTGACGTCGCGATTTTGCGCCCAGGGTGGATCACCTCGCCAATAGCCCGAATGGCGCTGCCGTCAGTTGGCAGGGGTCGGACCATGTTCAGCTTGAATTCCAGGGTGGTAAAGTATTGACCGGCCGAAAGCAGGGAATGGACGGCGCAGCCCATGGCGGAATCTAGTATGCCTGCGTAATATCCCCCATGCACTGTCCCCAGGGGATTGCTAAGATAATCGCCGGGCCGTCCTTCAAACACCGCCCGGCCCTCTGACACCTCAACCAGATCATATTCCATGGTGGCCTGGTAGGCACACCGGGACAAATCACCGTTCATCATGGCGCGCAGAAAGTCTATGCCGGCCATTGTGCGACCGGCCTGGGCTGTCTCCGCCGGATCAGCCCAGGTGAATGTCCGGCTAAAGGTTGGGGTAGGTGCGGTCAAATCGATTACTTTTTTGGCCGCGGTGCGGGCTGCGGTTTTTCTTCTGTGGCACCACCCGCTGCTTTCCAGGCGCCGTAGCCGCCTTCCATGTGGCAAACAGGTGCCAGGCCCATATCATGGACTGCCAATGCAGCCAGGGCAGAGCGTAATCCGCCGGCACAGAAAAACACAAACCGCTTGCCCGATTGAAAGTCTTCCTTGGCGTAGGGACTGTTGGGGTCGACCCAGAATTCCAGCATGCCGCGCGGGGAATGCATGGCGCCCGGTATCGCGCCCTCTCGCCACAATTCACGAATGTCACGGATGTCGACGAATACCACATCATCATTGCCGTAATGCTCTTTGGCCTGCTCCACTGTCCAGGTTTCGATAATAGTTTCAGCATGTTCGCAGAGTTCTTTAACGCCTTTTGTGATCATGGAAATCTCCTGATTTTAATCGTAATTACGCCTAGTTTAGCTGCCCCGGCTGGTATCGCCAAGGCGGATGGCACGACCGGGCCGTTCACCCGGTCGATACGATATGGGGCGGCCCTGTTGCCAGACGGTTTGGCCGTTCACAAAGACCCTGTCGATGCCGATGGCCGGCGCAGTGGGGGCTTCGAACGTGGCGGCATCGGATATGGTTTTTGGATCGAAGATGACCAGATCGGCGTAGGCACCGGGGCGGACCTCACCACGATCCGTGAAACCAAATTGTGCTGCTGGAAGGCCGGTCATGCGATGCACCGCGGCCTCCAGCGGCATCAGACCCAGATCGCGGGCGTAGTGCCCCAGAACCCGTGGAAAGGTACCCCACAGGCGCGGATGGGGATACAGATCGTCAGGAATACCGTCGGAACCGATCATGGCACCGGGGTATGACAGCACCCGCTGCACGTCCTCTTCGTCCAGCTGAAAATAGATCGCACCGCCGGGGCATAACGCTTCCGCCGCCTCTGTCGGTGTCATATCCATTTCCACCGCCAGCTCCGCCAGATCACGGCCGCGAATGTCGGGGCGGGGTTTGGACCAGGTGATCAGGACCTTTTGTGCCCGGCTGATCAGATGGGGCAGGATCATGGTTGAGGATGCATGATAAGGATAGACGTCCAAGGTCAGGCGTTGTTCGCCCTGGAATTTCTCAATCAATGGCAAGGTCTGTTTGGTTTTGCCAAAATTGTTAAGGCCCGCTGCCTTGTGGTGGGAGATCACCACTTGTACGCCCGCATCGCGACCGATTTGCGCCACTTCCTCCAACGCATCCATGACCTTGTCCGCCTCATCACGGATATGGGCGGTATAGATGCCGTCCTTGGCCGCCATGACAGAGGCAATAGCTGTGACTTCCTCTGTTTTGGCATTTTGTGCGGGCGGGTAAAATAGCCCCGACGACATGCCCATGGCACCTTCATCGATGCAATCGCGTAAACTGTCCTGCATGGCGGCAATTTCACGGTCCGTGGCGGGGCGGTTCAAATCGACCATAGCGCCGTAACGCAGGGACGAATGGCCCACCAGCATGGCCGCATTCAGGGCCGGAGGGGTACGGTCCAGGCCGTCGAGGAAATCACCGGCAGAGGCGAACTTCAGCTCATCCCGATCCTGCCACAGGGAAAAGGGAAACTGTTCCGGGCCATAGTTTTTCCATGGTGCCAGCGAGAAGCCGCAATTGCCAACGACAACGGATGTCACGCCCTGGCTGGCCTTTGGTGCCATCTCCGGGTGGGTGAACAGATAGCGGTCATCGTGGGTGTGAACATCGATAAAACCAGGGGCCACCACCTGGCCCTGGGCATCGATCTCCACGCTGGCAGACATCGCGCCTAAATCGCCTACCGCTGTGATCCGGTCGTTGGAAACCGCGACGTCAGCTGTAACGCCAGGGTTGCCCGTGCCATCGATGACCGTACCGTTACGGATGATGACGTCGGCCCTACTCATGTTCTGGGCCGACATTGGTTATGCAGCCATTAAATCGATGAAACGCTGAAACAGGTAATGACTGTCTTGCGGGCCGGGGGAGGCCTCCGGGTGGTACTGCACTGAAAAGATCGGTTTTCCTTCGACGCGAATGCCTTCGAGGGAGCCATCGAACAGGGAGGTATGGGTTTCCACCACACCGCTGGGCAGGCTGTCACGTTGCACGACAAAACCATGGTTTTGCGAGGTGATTTCCACCTTGCCCGTGGCCAGATCCTTAACCGGTTGATTGGCCCCGCGATGGCCCTGATGCATCTTTTCCGTGGTGGCACCGAGGGCAAGGGATAAGATCTGATGGCCCAGGCAAATGCCAAATATCGGCTTGCCGGATTTGATCAGGCTTTGAATTTCGGCCACTGCATATTGTCCTGTGGCAGCAGGATCGCCGGGACCGTTCGAGAGGAAGATGCCGTCCGGGTTCAGGGCCAGGATGTCTGTCGCGCTGGTCGATGCCGGCACCACCGTGACCTTGCATTTGGCAGAGGCGAGGCAGCGCAAAATGTTCCGCTTGATGCCGTAATCCACAGCTACGACATGATAGATCGGTGTTTCCAGTCGGCCATAGCCAAGTCCCAACTGCCATTGAGTTTCATCCCACGTATAGGTCTGCTTGCAGGTGACTTCAGCTGCCAGATCCATGCCTTCCAGGCTGGGCCAGGCGGCGGCCTTTGCCAACAGGGCGGGAATATCGAATATGCCGTCGGGGCTGTGGCAGACAACGCCGCTGGGGGCACCGCTATCCCGGATCAGGCGGGTCAGGGCACGGGTATCAATGCCGGCGATGCCGGGGAGGTCATGCTTCACCAGCCATTCATCCAAATTCGACAGGGCCCGATGGCTCGAAGGTTGGGTGATATCGGCGCGCAGAACCAGGCCACGGACGGCGGGGTTCAATGTTTCGATATCTTCGTCGTTGGCGCCAACATTGCCAATATGGGGAAAGGTAAAGGTGATGATTTGGCCTGCGTAACTGGGGTCCGACAAAATTTCCTGGTAGCCGGTCATCGACGTGTTGAAGCAGACCTCACCAGGCGAATCCGTGACAGCACCAATACCCTGGCCCCAAAAAATGCGACCATTGCCCAGAACCAACGCGCCAGTCGCCCATTCCGGTGCTGCGAGATCGCTGTCTTGTGTTGTGGTCATGGCTTTTCAGGCTCCGGGCGCACCAGCGAACATATCCGCAGGCGCAGGTATAGATGGGGCAAATTGGCGCGGAGATTAAGCAATCGCCCGGTTCCCGTCAAGCATCAGACTTAATAAATAGTATTGTAAAATCAATGGCTTAGAAAATTTCTACATTGATCGTTCAGATTGCCATTTTCGCGATTATCCACTATCGTGCTCCCCTTGCAAAGAACACAGCAATAAGTACACCACAATGTATGGGAGCCGAAGCGGTGCGTGAGCAATTAAAGGACATGCTGACCAGAGCGATGAAGGCCGGGGAAAAACGCCGCGTTGGTACGCTGCGCCTGATCTTGGCCGCGATCAAGGACCGGGATATTGCCAACCGTACCGATGGCGCGGGGGAGCTGGTGAGCGATGAGGAAATCCTGTCGATCCTGCAAAAGATGATTAAGCAACGGCGCGAATCGACAATTTTGTATCAAGAAGGCGGTCGGTTGGAGCTGGCGGAACAGGAAGAACAGGAAATTGCCATAATAGAAGAATTTTTGCCCGAACAGATCGGCGCAGATGAAATGGCAGCAGCCGTGGCAGCTGTTATTGCCGATTGCGGCGCGACAGGCCTAAAGGACATGGGCGGCGTCATGGCGGCCTTAAAGGAACGCTATGCCGGGCGAATGGATTTTGGTCGGGCGGCAGGACAGGTTAAAAGCCTACTAGCTGGTTAGTATTGCGCAGGTGGGCATTGCCCAACGGCTTTTTGCCCAATGACCTTTTGCCCAATGACCTTTTGAGATAATGGCATGGCCATACCGGAACATTTCTTAAACGAATTGCGCGACCGCGTCGGGCTGGTGGATCTGGTCGCCCGTCGTGTGAAGCTGACCCGGCGGGGCCGGGAGCATACGGGGTTATGCCCCTTTCACAATGAAAAGACGCCCTCTTTCACGGTCAACGATGACAAAGGTTTCTATCATTGTTTTGGCTGCAGCGCCCATGGCGGTGCCATCGACTTCATTATGGCGACGGAAGGTCTGACGTTCCCGGAAACGGTCGAGAGGTTGGCCGCGGACGTCGGCATGGAAGTGCCCCGTTCAGCACCACGGGACAGGGAGGCGGAGGAGCGGCGGAAAAGCCTTTATGACGTTTGCCAGATCGCCGCCGACTGGTTCGAGGGTCAGTTGGGCGGTATGGCCGGCAAAGATGCGTTGAGTTATGTGCAGGGGCGGGGCCTGACGCCTGCGACTATGACCCGCTTTCATATCGGCTATGCCCCGGATGGGCGCAGCGCCATGAAACAGACATTGCTGGCCCGGGGACTGGAAGAAGCACAGTTGATCGAGGCGGGGCTGTTAATCGCGCCCGAGGACGGCGGCGACAGTTATGACCGTTTTCGCAATCGCCTGATGTTCCCGATTACGGATGCCCAGGGCCGTGTTGTCGCCTTTGGCGGCCGTGCATTGGGCGATCAACGGGCGAAATACCTTAATTCACCAGAAACGCCGATCTTTCACAAAGGCGATCTGCTGTACAATTTGATGAATGCACGAAAACCGGCCCGGGATGGCGATACTTTGGTGGTGGTCGAGGGTTATATGGATGTCATCGCCTTGGATCAGGCTGGTTTGCCCTATGCGGTGGCACCTTTGGGGACCGCATTGACCGAAAATCAGATGACGGCCCTGTGGCGTATCGTGCCTGAACCCAGTCTGTGTTTTGACGGTGATGCCGCAGGCCAGCGGGCTGCCCAACGTGCGGCCCAGCGGTCCTTGCCGTTGTTGAAGCCGGGTCATTCCCTGAAATTTGTGGCCCTTCCCGAAGGCGACGATCCCGACAGCCTGGTCCGCGCCAAAGGGACCAGCGCATTCACGGATTTATTGCATAGTTCCTTGCCCCTGTCAGAAACCCTGTGGCGGATGCAGGTAATGAACAAAAACCTGGAGACACCGGAACAACGCGCCGGTCTGCGCAAAGACCTACGCGATATGGTAAAGGAGATCACTGACAGCACGGTGCGGGAATATTACGGCGATCATTTTAAGGACCGCCTGAACAAGGCCTTTGCCCCCTCTGGAACCCGATCGGATAACGCCTATAACAGTGCTTATGGCGGAGGGCCCAATAGGGGTGGATTCAATAAAAACCGCCAATTCGGCAGGCATCAAAGGCCATCTTACGGACGGCTGTATGCACCTCCCATTGCAGCCCGCAGCGGCCTGGGCCAGGGCTGGAAAGCGGACACCTATCGGCGCGAGCGGCTGTTGATTGCAGCCTTGTTAAACCATCCGAACCTTATTCATGAAGTCTTTGAAGAGGTTGGAGAATTACATCTTTCAAGTCCGGAGCTTGACAACATCCGCCGCTCGATAATAGAAAAGGCTACTTCCGACGCGCCCCTTGACCTTGAAGGCCTTCGTAATAATCTGAATAGCAGTGGAATGGCTGATGCCACCACAAAGCTGATTGCAGAATTGACGGGCCCAGGTATTGCGAAACTAGACCCGCTGGCGCGCCCGGATGCAACGTTGACGCAAGTTGTAAAGGACTGGACGAACGTTTCTCGATGGCACCAACTGGAAGATTTGCGCCGTGAATTTGAGGCGGCGGAAGTTAACCTTGGGCTTGATCTGACTGAGGAAGCCCTTGGTCGGTTCTCTGAGCTGCAAAAGGCCTACAATTTGGCAAAGGCTGATGCTATCAAAATCGAAGATTCGTAAATCCGGTCTGAAATAAATTGCAGCGAAATTTGCAGCTAAAATTGCAGCGAGATTTGGCGGCTGAAAATTTTTCAGTTGTAATCCCGTTCATTAAGTTATTTTTAGCGAAATTGTGCGGGTTTAGGGGCAGCTTTAGGTTCTTAAGGCCCCTGAAC
>JAPKBD010000389.1 GCA_028824965.1 Alphaproteobacteria bacterium
GAAACAATAACGCAATCAGATAAAACGGTATGGCTAGAATATTCAATAACAGCGTTATTCCGATGAATCGGAGGGAGACGCCAATCGTTTTGGAAAAATCCGCTGAATTGCCCGGTTTATCGCCTGGGTAATGCCGTTTTTCCACCGCGTCAGCAATATCATCGAGAAAGATGCCGCCGATCAACGTCGCCGTGGCGGAAAATGTCAGCACCAAAATGGCAAAAAACACCAGGGTACCACCCGCCTCAAGGAGGCTGTTTGCCCATTGCAGCCAATCAGACTCGAAATATTTCACCTCCGGCACAAGCCAGTAAAACAATACGGTCAGGCCGGCAAACAAAGCCAGAGTGAACAGAACGCTTTTGATTAACACGCCCCGAAAGACCGGGTCGGAAATTTGTCCCACAGTTAAAGACGCAGCGCGTAGCAGCATGAATTTTCCTCAGTTCCGGCAATTGTCACAACAAGTGATGGTGCCACCTATGTAGGCACTTTGTTTGAATTTATAAGGTCACGGCTTCTTCGGCGTAGGCATAACCATCATTTCGAACGCGGATCGATTGGCGTTTGCCACTGCAAATTCTGATGCGCCTCAAACGCAGCAGCCGCAGACAGCAAAGCTGCCTCCGCCCGTGGCGGCGCAACCAACTGTAATCCGACCGGCAGACCTTCTTTGGTGAAACCGCACGGTACGGACACTGCAGGGCAACCCGTCGGTGTGACGACAAAGGTGTGCATCAACCAATCCACATAATTGTCGAATTTGACACCGGCTACTTCTTCGAGATAGCGGTTTTCCACCGGGAATGGCGCAGCCATCACAGTCGGCGTGACCAACAAATCATAGGTCTCAAAGAATGTGCACATCCTGTTGTAAAGCCGGCCCCGAACTGTTCGGGCATCGGCGACGTCCTCGGCAGACAGTGCGAGGCCGTGTTCATAGTTCCAGATCACTTCCGGTTTCAGCTGATCCCGGTGATTTTCCATATGCATTTTCTTTGAGGCGACATAGTCGGCCCCGCGCAGGGTTTGGAACATTTTCTGCGCGTCGCTGAAATCCGGGCAGGCCTCATCAACCTTGGTGCCCAGATCGGCAAATGACTGCGCTGCTTTGGCACAGATTTCGGCGATTTCAGGCTCCACCGGGGCAATGCCCAGGGTCGCGCTCCAGCCAATGCGGCGGGGCGGTGTGGCCCGCTGGGCGGCAACCTGAAACGCCTCTGTCGGGACGGGCAAGGAAATCGGATCGCGAGCGTATTGCCCGACCATGGCATCCAGCATCAGCGCCACGTCATTGACGTTCCGCGCCATGGGGCCGGATACGCCAAGATCACCGAACAGGGCGGTGGAGGTGGAGGTGCCGCGGGGACAACGCCCGGGCGAAGGACGAAAACCAACGATGGAGCAAAAGGCACCGGGAATACGTAACGATCCACCAAGGTCACTGCCCGTCGCCAGCCAGGACTGTCCGGTCGCCAGATTGACCGCCGCCCCGCCTGAGGATCCGCCGCAGGTCATCCGCGTATCCCACGGATTGCGCGTCGCGCCGAACACCTCGTTGAAGGTATTGGCGCCAGCGCCAAATTCCGGGGTATTTGATTTGCCAATGACAATGGCACCATTGGTCTCAAGGTTTTGCACCATCAGATCCGATTCGGTAGAAATGCGATCGGCAAAGATGGGCGAGCCTTCCGTGCACAGCACCCCTTCAACCTGGTACAAATCTTTGACCGATACAGGCAGACCATACAGATAGCCCGGACCCGGCTGATCGGGATGACCCTTTGCCTCGATGCGCGTGGCATTTTCCATGGCGCGGTCCAAACAAGTGGTAACCATGGCGTTTACCGCACCATCAGTTTCTTCAATTCGCTGGGCCGAGGCTTCTACAGCCTCACTGGGCCGAACTTCATCCGAAGCCAACAGGTTAACCATTTCACAAGCTGTTTTGCGCCATAACTCTGACATGTGGGGTTCCTTTAATAAATACTCAATTCGACAGGCATGGCTTGCGCCCCGCGACGCGCCTTCTATACTGCCTCAGCCTATCACAGCAACAGTGAGAAGATAATAATGGTGGAAATCCGTTATGACGTGTTGGGCATCGGCAATGCGATTGTCGATGTTCTGGCAACCGCAGACGATGCTTTTCTTGAGGCGCAGAACATGGCCAAAGGGGCCATGACGTTGATCGACGCAGACCGCGCCGAACAATTGTATGTCGCCATGGGGAGCGGGACCGAAAGTTCCGGCGGCTCAGCCGCCAATACCATCGCCGGTGTCGCGGCCTTGGGAGGCCGGGGCTGTTTCATTGGCAAAGTAGCCGACGATCAGTTGGGGCAAGCCTTTGCCCGGGATATTCGCGCTGTTGGCGTGGATTTCCCCTCTCTCCCCGCGACGGGTGGAACACCAACCGCCCGCTGTCTGATCACCGTCACCCCGGATGCCAAACGCACCATGAATACATTCCTGGGCGCCTGTGTTGAACTGGGGCCGGAGGATGTGGACGAAGACCAAATCGCCGCCTCCGCAATCACCTATCTGGAAGGTTACCTTTGGGACCCACCAGGGGCCAAGGAAGCCTTCATGAAGGCCATGGGTGCCGCGCGCGCCGCTGACCGCAAGGTTGCGTTGAGCCTGTCCGATGGTTTTTGCGTGGATCGCCACCGGGAAGAGTTCCAGGATTTGGTCGAACATCACGTTGATATTCTGTTTGCCAATGAAGGCGAGATTACATCCCTGTACGAGACCGATAATTTCGATACGGCCATGCAGGCGGTTCGTGGCCATTGCGAAATTGCGGCCCTGACCCGGTCTGAAAAAGGCGCGGTGATCGTTGCAGGAGACAATGTGCATATTGTCGATGCAGAGCCTGTGTCGAAAATAGTCGATACCACAGGGGCCGGTGATATTTATGCCGCCGGTTTCCTGACCGGTCTGGCGGAAGGGCGCAGCCTGCCCGAGTGCGGGCGCATGGCGGGGATCGGCGCAGCCGAAGTTATCTCGCACATGGGCGCGCGGCCGGAGGCCGATCTGAAAGCGCTGATGAAAGAAAAGCTGGGCTAGCCCGGTTTTGAAACCAGACACTGGCTGGACATTTCGGGCCGGAATTGGCATTTAGCCTGTTCCGGCCCGTTTTTCATTGTTTTCCAGAAAAGCCGACGTCGCCCCTGTGCTGTAGAATGAGGTTTATGTAATGCGCGATTTGCAACTTCCCGGTCGTTCCACTGTCCATTCATCCAACGGTATGGCGGCAACGTCCCATCCGTTGAGCACATTGGCAGCCCTGGATGTTCTACGCCGGGGCGGCAATGCGGTTGATGCCGCCGTCACAGCCTGTGCCGTGCAGTGCGTTGTCGAACCCATGTCGACGGGCATCGGTGGTGATTGCTTTGCCCTGTTGGCACCTGGCGGCGGACCAGAAGTTATTGGCCTGAACGGTTCGGGCTGGGCGCCCAAGGGATTAACGGCGGAACATTTGCTGGACCAAGGGATCAACAGCATTGGCGTACAATCACCCCATGCGGTTTCGGTCCCCGGCGCCATAGATTCCTGGGACACTCTGTTGCGCGATCACGGCACCATTGACCTGGATCAGGCGCTGCAACCTGCCATCGAATAT
>JAPKBD010000390.1 GCA_028824965.1 Alphaproteobacteria bacterium
ATTATAAAATCTTCGTGCCCCTGAAGGTTGGGGCTGCCGTCGCCATGGCGATTGTGGTCGCGATTTTGGCTGGCTGTATGACTGCTTCAACACCGGATCAAATTCTTTCCGGTTTTTGTTAGAGCATCGCGTACGCCAGATGTCTTGTCATGCGCGGACTAGGGGTCAGAGGTTCGATCCGCGTCACCTACCCCCAGCCCATAAAAGATAGATAAACAGAACCCGTCCGCACTGGATTGCCGGGTCAAGCCCGGCAAAGACGGTAGGAGAGAAATATTAGTTAAAAACTGCCATTCTATCATACACGTGCTTGACACGGGTATCCGGGAAACGAGGCGATGAGCCGACAATTTTGTTATTGGGGTGGCATTGATCGCGAATTGTCCGGCCTAGCAAGGGGCCGGGGTAGCACCGCACAATTGCGATGCACCCCGTGTCCCCCTACTAACCGAACAAGGACAGAATGGATTGCGGGCCTGCGTTGGCGATCGATAGAGCCTGCACACCCAGTTGTTGCTTGATTTGCAACGCCTGCAGTTTGGCGCTCTCTTCCGCCAGATCCGCATCCACCAAGGTTCCGACACCGGCTTTCAGAATATCTGTCAGCTTCGTCGTAAACTCGGACTGAACCTCGATCCGTTTGGCTACGGAACCCAAAGCCGCCAACTTATCGGACACGGTCGTAATGGCCGAGTCGATGGCAGTAAGAGCCGTCGCCGCACCAGCTGAGGTGTTCAACACCTGGCTTTGAATTGCCAACGTTGTCGCATCCATGCTTTGTGAGGACACTGCAATCGTCGAACCATCAACCGTGCTGAGAACGGATGTCGCACCAGCACTGGCTTTCACCAGATTTGTTCCATTGAACTCAGCCGTGGTCACGATTGTCGAGATCTGGTCACGCAACGCAACAAAGTCGTTGTGCAACGAGGTCCGCGACGCGGAGTCGAGACCGGCCTGGTTCGCCTGGACCACCTTAGCCTTCATTTCCGTCATCAGATCAGCCACCGACTGAAGAGCCGTAATGGCTGTGTTGACGGTTGCTTCGCCATTGGCCAAGGCTGACTTAACAGCGCCCAAACCAGAAATGTCACCACGCATATTTTGCGCAATAGCATAGGACGAAGCGTCCTGTTTCGGTCCACTGACCCGAAGGCCGGTGGTGATGGCTAGCTGCGTTTTGTCCATCATCATATTGGTTTTGGACAGATTTTGCAGCGCCAACATGGCGCCAACGTTTGTGTTGACTGAAAGTACCATGACATTATTCCCATATTCTATGAAACCCGCTTCTGCAGGGTAGGCGCGTTGTGCACCCGGAATATAAAAAGTAAGAAGCGTGCCAATTTAGAGAAATCTGAAAATCCCGTAACCCATTGTTTTTAATGTTATTTATTTGTAATATTTTGCTCACCGTCTGGATGAGTGGGAACTTATTGCCGCCCCGGAAAGATCGACATAGGTAATTTGTGGCCTTGGTTGCTATTTCCCCTCTTATTCGGCAGGATTTGCCCCATATATGGCCAATGCGTAAACTGTACGCAGACCGCGTTTCAGATAAACTTGGGGACAGAGATGACGGGACCGCTAGATGGATACAAGATCATAGATTTGACAACGATGGTTGCAGGTCCATTTGCGACCATGTTGCTGGCAGACCAAGGTGCCGATGTTATCAAGGTGGAAACGCCTGGACGCGGGGACCATGTCCGCGCCACGGCCAATCAACAGAAGGGGTTTTCCGCCTCCTTTCTAAATAACAACCGCAATAAACGCTCCATTACCCTTGATTTAAAGCGTCCTGAGGGCCAGGAAATCCTCCACCGTCTGGCTGCTGAAGCAGATGTCCTGGTGCAGAATTTCCGCCCCGGCGTCGTGGAACGACTCGGGATTGGGGAGGCGGAGATCCGTCTTTCTGCGCCCAACCTGATTTATGTCTCCATGTCCGGCTTTGGCGCCGTGGGGCCCTATGCCCACAAACCCGTCTATGATCCCATTATTCAGGCGGTTTCGGGCCTGGCGTCGGTCCAGGGCGGCGGAGACAATCTGCGCCCCCGTCTGGTGCGGACAGTGGTACCCGATAAAGTCACCGCCCTGACCGCCAGCCAGGCCATTACCGCCGCTCTATTGGTGCGGGAACGCACAGGCGAGGCACAGCATATAACGCTCAACATGCTGGATGCGATGCTGCAGTTTTTGTGGTCCACAGATATGGGCGGCCAAACCTTTGTCGATCATCCCTTTCCGCAAAACCGGGTCTCTGCCTTCAACGATCTGATTTATGCCACGTCGGATGGCCATATGGCCGTCTCTGTGATGACCAATGCACAATGGGCCGGGTTGACCCGGGCCTTGGAAAAGCCGGAATGGCTGGACGATCCACGCTTCAATACGCCCGCCCTGCGGGACCGGAATTTTGATGAGCGGGTGGAGATCACCCAAAAGGTCCTGGAAACAAATACCAACGCCTATTGGCTGGAACGCATTGATGGTGAGGGCGTCGCCTGCGCCCCGGTTTTAAACCGGACGGAATTGATAGAACACCCCCAGGTTCTGGCGAACGAGGTTATCGAACAGAGTATGCACCCTATCGCAGGGCCCGTACGCCAAGCCCGCCACGCAGCACAATTTTCCGCCACGCCTGCATCGATCCGCACATCGGCACCGGGATTGGGAGAAAACACAGACGAAATTCTGGCCGGTATCGGTCTTAGTGAAGCTGAAATCAAGGAATTACGCAGCGCCGGGATCGCCGGTGAGGCGTCCGCGTAACCCTTCTTGGACAGTGCGGAGCGCGGCGATGTGAGGGCGCGTATGTTGCCGCATTGGGCGCATCAACTGGTGGAATCGATGCGCGAATCCTTGAGTAACGCCGGCTCGCATGATTTTGGGGGAGCCCTTTTCTTACTACAGATTTCGCCGTGAGAAGGGAATTGGGTCCTCTGGCTGGTAAGATGGAGGCAGGCAAGAATTTGGAGCTTGGGCAATCAAGATGAAACCGCAAAATATTCTCTACATAATGTCCGATGAACATAACCCGAAGATGTTGGGTTGTTATGGTCATGGCCAGGTCAAAACACCAAACCTCGATAGGTTGGCCGCCCAGGGCACGCGTTTTACGTCGGCCTACACTAATTCGCCAATTTGCATTCCCTCGCGCGCCGCCTTTGCGACCGGGCGATACACGCATGAAACAAAATATTGGGACAACGCCATGCCCTACGATGGTGCAATCAAGGGTTGGGGGCATCGCCTGATCAACGAGGGCCTGCGGGTTGAATCGATTGGCAAACTGCATTATCGCAGCGAGAATTTACCGACCGGGTTTTCCAAGCAGATCATGCCCATGCATGTCATGGACGGTATTGGTCAGATTTGGGGCTCGATCCGCGATCCGTTGCCCGATGAACGGCCGTCAAAGATGCTGAACGAGATCGGGCCTGGAGAATCCAACTACAACCGTTACGATGTCACGATTGCCGATGAGGGCTGTGCCTGGCTGCAGGACACGGCAGCCGCCCACACCGGCGGATCTACGGACCGGCCCTGGGTGCTTTATTTGGGCTTTGTCGCACCCCATTTTCCTCTGGTCGTGCCCCAGGAATATTACGATATGTATC
>JAPKBD010000391.1 GCA_028824965.1 Alphaproteobacteria bacterium
TGATGGCGTTTTGTACCCGTCGTCGATAGCGGGCCGCCTCTCGTTGATGGGTAAATCCGCGGGAGGCAACGGCAGGCAAATATCTCGGGTTGCTGCCCCTGCGAACCTGCTTCCCATTTGTCCTTTGGCCCTGCGCCTGTCCGGTTGGTTGGCGACGGCTTTGCTTTTGGCTATTATATTGCTGCCGCAAGGCGCCTGCCTCTGGCCCGGACCGTGGGACGTTTTGCCCCAATGTCTCTGTCGGAATGCCAACGACCAGAATTGCCAAACACTCAGCACGGCAAGGATACCGCCCTTTTGGATTGTGCAATTGGTCAATGTCACGATTGCGTTCCTGTTTTGAAACATGAGAAATATATTGGTCTAGCGGCCCTGCATTGCCTCGCGTCGGGCAATATATGTGGCGGCAGAGAATATCACCATACCCCCAAGCCAAACCCAAATGTCGACACTTTCGCCAAACACCACCCAGCCGGCCAATGATGACCACAACAAAGATATGAACTCCACCGGTTGAACTGCCGTAATCTCCGCCTTCGCGTAGGCGCGAACCATGGCGATGTGGCCGAAATTGGCGACGACTCCCGCCCTCATGACAGTTGGCGAGGTTGTCCGCATCACCGAGGACGACCTCAACATCGTCGAATGTTTCGATGCAGCCCGCAACCAGTGCCAGATTACGTCTGCCTGTGTCATGAGGTCCGCCTTTGGCGGGGCCTTGGCGGCGTTCCTACAGGTCCTTGATGAAGTTACCTTGGCGGACGTTATCAAGCCGGAAAAGGAACTGGCCAGACTGCTTGGGTTGTAAATAGGTTCATTTGGCACATAAACGGTGCTAGGCAGATTAGTTCATCCCGCACATTTACGTGCCGGTGAAGTTCGGTTTGCGTTTTTCCATGAATGCGGTGCGGCCTTCGGTGAAATCGGCGCTGTCAAAGCAGGATTTGATCATCACTTCCAGAGCGGCCAGGTCACGATCGGCGGGATCTTTCAGCACTTCGTTGACCGTTGCCTTGGCGGCGCGAATGGTCAGGGGCGCGTTTTCCTTGATCATGTCGGTGTATTCTTTCACCAACCCCTCCAATTGGTCCACGGGCACGACCCGGTTGACCAGACCCATGGCCAGGGCCTCTGCCGAGGTAAAGCGCCGGGCTGTGAAGAAAATCTCCTTTGCCATGGAGGGCCCAACCAATGATGTCAGGGTCTTTAGGCCGGGATAATTATAGCCAAGCCCGAGGCGGGCGGCGGGCACGGCGTACTGGGTATCGTCCGCTGCGATACGGATGTCGGCTGCCAGGGCAACGGCAACACCGCCACCAATGCAAAATCCCTGGATCATGGCGATCAATGGTTTTTGCAGATCACGCATGCCACGGTGCGCCTTGGCGGAGGCGGCGTTGTATTTCTCCTCAGCGGCGGCGGAATTTCGGTTCTCGGCAAATTCGGAAATATCCGCGCCCGAGACAAAGGCCTTGTCGCCCGCACCCATCATGACGACGACGCGAATATCATCATCCGCCTGGAAGTTGTCCATGGCCTGGCCCACGGCCTCCCACATGGCCATGGATACGGCATTGCGACGGGCCGGGTTGTTGAATATCAACCAGCCAACGCCATCTTCTTTGCGGGCAATCATTTTGTCAGTGCAGAGTTCCATGGCCATTCGTTCTTTCATTTTGCAAAAAGAGGTTTTCTCTTTGTAACCCATGACCCCGCCAAACGCTATTTGCATCTGTCCCTGCTGCTGGCATCATGGGGTGAATGATTTGTGGTTTGGGAGAAAGATTATGCGGGCACTGATATGCCGGGCGTGGGGCGAAATCGATACTTTGGAAATGGGTGAGATGCCAGCACCTGAACCGGGGCCGGGACAGGTGTTGATCGATGTGGTTGCCACATCGGCCAATTTCGCCGACACCATCATGGTGGCCGGCAGATACCAGACCAAGCCAGAATTCCCCTTTGCCCCTGGATTGGAGGGGGCAGGCCGGGTCGCAGCCGTCGGCGCGGACGTAACGAACATCAAACCCGGCGACATGGTCATGGCGAAACTCGAACATGGCGGCTTTGCCGAACAGGCGGTGTCATCGGCGACAGAAACCTGGCCGCTGTTTAAGGGTATGACCTGCGCTGATGGCGCGGCCTTCCTGGTTGCCTATCTATCCGCCCATCTGGCCCTGCGCTGGCAGGGGCGGTTAGAGGCGCGGGAGACGTTGTTGGTGCTGGGTGCAGCCGGTGGTTCCGGCTTGGCGGCGGTGGAAATCGGCAAGGCCATGGGGGCGACCGTTATCGCCGGTGCCAGCAGTGACGAGCGATTGGCCGCGGTGCGCGAACATGGTGCGGACCATGTCGTGAATTATTCCAATGAAGATTTAAAGACCCGGGTTCTGGAAATGACGAATGGCCAAGGCGCTGATGTCTGTTTTGATCCCGTGGGTGGTGATTTGTTCAATGGTGCGCTGTCGTCCCTGGGCTGGGGCGGGCGCTTCGTGCATTTCGGTTTTGTCGGTGGGATACCGCAGGTGCCCGCCAATAGATTGTTGGTTAAGCACCGATCCGCCGTCGGATCGTCTTATCGTTATTTCACCAAATACAAGCCGGAACTGTTGGCCAGATCGATGGTGGAGCTGGGCGAATTTTACACCCAAGGTCATCTACGCCCAATCATTACCCATCGCCGGCCGCTGGAAGACGGCGTGGACGCGCTTCGTCTGCTGGTGGAGCGTAAGGCATTTGGCAAAGTCATCGTCGATATTGCACCTGAATTGGAAATTTAAACTATGGCACTGCATGTAAACGATCACGGCCCCCATATCGCCATCATCACGATGGATAACCAGGCCAAGCGAAATGCCCTAAGCCGCGCGGATCTGATCGAACTGGGTGAACTATGGCTGAAACTACAGGAGGCGCCCTATCGTGCCTTAATATTGACCGGCGCGGGGGAGCAGTCTTTTTGCGCCGGGGCCGATCTGTCCGGTGATCTATCCGCAGGCCCGGAATTGTCAGATATGATCCACAAAGGCCTGTTGAAATATGGGGCCTATCGCAAACCGATCATTGCGGCGGTGAACGGCGATTGCGCGGGTGGTGGGGTTGAGCTGTTGCTGTCCACGGATATTCGTGCCGCAGCACCCGAGGCACGTTTCGGCCTGCCGGAAGTGCGCTGGGGCGTTTATCCCTTTGGTGGCGCGGCCTTGCGCCTGCGTCAACAAATCGGTCATGTCCATGCCATGGAGTTGATTTTGGGCGGCAAATTGGTCGATGCGGTAGAAGCGGCGCGGGTAAATCTGATCAATCGGGTGCTGCCCAGGAATGAATTGATGCCCTGGGCCATTGGTATGGCGGAAACCATTGCCGCCAACAGCCCCAAAGCTGTTCAGGCTGTGAAAGAGCAAATCAGCGCCACAGACCATGCCCTGAATTACCCTCGTGAAGATATGGAACAGATCCTGGGTGATCGGGTGCGTGCCAGTTCCGATTTTCCCGAAGGCATTGCGTCTTTTCAGGAGAAAAGACCCGCACAATATGAATAACCCTTACGAATAGATTTAGGGGCTGACCCAGATAACTATGATTGATTTTCTTTAACCCACTGTTTTATCG
>JAPKBD010000392.1 GCA_028824965.1 Alphaproteobacteria bacterium
GCGGAATACACCTTAACAACGCCGCCAAACTGTCCAACAAGGTGGGACCACCTCAAAATGTCTCACTATCTTGGACTTGACCCCAACGTCTAGGCAAGGCTTATCAGGAGCCTGAATAGGCCCGAAATAGGGTGGAACGGAAGATAATGGTCGAAATTCCGCGATTTTGTAAGTTCCGGCCCGCACGAATAGGAGTATCCAATGCTACAGCGTTACGCAGAGAAATTTCCCGCCTTTGAATATGACAGCCCCAGCGAGCGCGTTCTGCGCATCACATTTAACAAGCCGGAAACGTACAATTCACTCGATTCCGCCGGCCATCGCCAACTAACCTATATCTGGCGCGATATTGACGAGGATCCGGATATCAGCTGCGTGATCCTGGCCGCCAAGGGCAAGGCGTTCTCCTCGGGCGGCGATTTCTCCATGATCCAGAAAAATATTGATAACTGGAACGACACAATCGGTGCCTGGAAAGAGGCGCGGGATCTGGTCTACAACATCATCAATTGTTCCAAGCCGATTATCTCCGCCGTCAACGGCGTTGCAGTCGGTGCTGGCTTGGTGGCGGCGCTTTTGGCTGATATTTCCATTATTGCGAAATCTGCCCGCGTGCTGGACGGCCATGTCCGCCTGGGCGTTGCCGCCGGCGATGTAGCGTGCATCAACTGGGTCATCCTGGCTGGTATGGCCAAGGCCAAGTATCATCTGTTGACGAACGAACCTGTGTTCGGTGAAGAGGCGGAACGTATTGGGTTGTTTTCGCTGTGCACCGAAGATGACGAGCTGACGGCGAAGTCAGAGGCAATTGCCAAGACCTTGGCCGATGGTGCGCCAAGCGCCATCCGCTGGACCAAGCTGGCCCTCAATAACTGGTATCGCATGGCCATGCCCACGTTCGAGAATTCCCTGGCTTTGGAAATGCTCGGCTTCAAGGGGCCCGAGGCTAAGGAGGGGCTGGCAGCGCATCTGGAAAAACGTCAGCCCAACTTCGACAAGCATTCGCCGCTATAGGCAAATGTTATAGACGCCATCCCCGAACGGTCAGAGGCGATCGTTCGGGGCGGTGCCTAATTTCAGATGGCTTTCAGGCGGTCAGTTCAGGCAGCTAGTTCCAGGGTCAGCCAATCACCAAATTGCCGCCGTCGCACCAGAAACAAACCTTGGTCGCGATAGATGGCGCGGACTTGCGCATCCTGTTTCGCCAACAGGCCCGATAGCACCACATGACCGCCCGGTGCCAGGTGCGCTGCAATGGCAGGGGCCAGGTGCTGTAGGGGGCGGGCCAAAATATTCGCCACAATCAAATCATAGGGTGCACCGGCTGATAATGCCGGGTGGCCAAAGCCGTCCGCCAGGACCGGTTTAACCCAGGGGTGGAGGTGATTGCAGCGGCTGTTGTCGCGGGTAACGGCAACAGCCCATGGATCGATGTCCGAGGCGACAACAGGTACTCGCCACAATTTGGCCATGGCCAGGGCCAGCGCCCCCGCACCGCACCCGAGATCCAGGGGCTTTTGAAATTTCCGAACTTTGCCCAGGCGATCCAGGGCCAGCAAACAGCCATAGGTGGTCTCGTGCTTACCATTGCCAAAGGCGCGCCCGGCCTCAATTTCCAACGCCAATGTGCCGGCTGGTGCCGTACCACGATCGTGCGCGCCATGAATATAAAACCGTCCCGCATGCACAGGTGGCAGGGCACGCAGCGCATGGGTGACCCAATCCCGATCGGGCAGGGCGACCAGGTTCAGGCGGGGTGCAGCCATGTCCATGCTGGCGGCAGCCAAGGCGATACGGGTTTCCAGCATTGTCCGGTCAACAGGTGGTGCGAACAACACTTCGATCTTCCAGAACGTACCATCCTGAACTTCAAAACTGGAACTGGCTAAGACTTCCAGGCCCGGCGCATCGTTCAATGCTTCATCAAAAACCGGGATCGCCTGTGGCGGCACCACGACGCTGGCCTGCCAAACGGGATCTGTCATGAATTACTGCCGGGTCTAGTATGCCGCTTCGTTGCGCATAGGCTATGGATTGCCGGGTCAAGCCCGGCAATGACGTGTTGGGTGGGGTTTGGTAGAGCATTCGTCATTACCGGACTTGATCCGGTAATCCATGCCCCAGCAGGCTCGGGACTTTGACTACTTATCCATGAAAATTGAAAAGAAGCGTGTCTGGCCGTCATGCTGGGTCTACAAAACTGTCGATGACTTTTTTGGCGCCGGCTTTCTCGAACACGATAGATAACTTGTTGCCCTCTATATCTTCGATCATGCCGTAGCCGAATTTTTGATGAAAAACCCGTTCTCCAATTGCGTAATCCGAGGTGCCGGGTGCCGTGGTCACAACCTGTTCGGCCTGGCCTTGCAAATAACTGGGCGGCGGCGCGCCGGGGGTCGCCCTGCGCATGCGGGAAGAGGTGTGGCTGTCGCCGAAGCTAAAGGCACCCGGTGCCAACGCTACAGCAACGGGTTCCGCGCCGCCACTGTAGAGGCCAGGCTCCGTCTCCGTCTCTATATGTTCGGCGGGCAATTCTTCGATGAAGCGGCTGGGCAGGGTCATGCGCCATTGCCCGAACACCTGCCGTTGGGCGGCAAAACTAATAATGGCCCGTTTTCTGGCCCGGGTCAGACCCACATAGGCCAGGCGGCGTTCTTCTTCCAAGGCTGCCAGTCCGCTTTCATCCAGGGCGCGTTGATGGGGAAACAATTCCTCTTCCCAACCAGGCAGAAACACCGTGTCGAATTCCAAACCTTTTGAGCCATGCAGGGTCAGGATATTGACCGCGTCGTCCGCCTTGGTCAGATCCGCATCCATGACCAGGCTGACATGCTCCAGAAAACCGCCCAACTTGTCGAATGGTTCCAGGGCGACAATCAGCTCTTTCAGGTTCTCCAGCTTGGTCGGGGCTTTCGGATCTTTGCTGGCCTGCCACATGGCCGTGTAACCGCTTTCATCCAAGACCACCTCCGCCAATTCACCTGGCGGCATGGAGCCCATCAGGCCGCGCCAGCGGTCGAAGTCATCCAGCAACTTGGTCAGGCTGTTACGGGCGCGGGCCTTTAGATCATCGCCGCCGACCATGATGCGTGCGGTACGGACCAGGGGCGTTTCTGTACTGCGGGCAGCTTGGTGCAATAATTGTACCGTGGCGTTGCCCAGGGCCCGTTTCGGCGTATTGATAATGCGTTCAAACGCCAGGTCATCGTCCGGTTGGGCCAGGACCCTTAGATAGGCGACCGCATCACGGATCTCCGCCCGCTCATAAAACCGGGTGCCGCCGATCAGGCGATAGGGTAGGCCTAAGGTCAGGAACCGCTCCTCAAACTCTCGCGTCTGGAATGAGGCGCGGACCAGGATGGCCATTTCGTTGAGGGGCTGTTTCCGGCGTTGCAGGTTTTCGACCTCTTCGCCGACAGATCGTGCTTCCTCCGCCCCATCCCACAGGCCACGCACCTGGACCTTTTCGCCTTCGTTCAGTTCAGTCCACAGGGTTTTGCCCAGGCGGTCTTCGTTCTTGGCAATCAGGCCCGCCGCAGCACCCAATATATGAGGTGTGGAGCGGTAGTTGCATTCCAGACGAACCACCTTGGCGCCGGGGAA
>JAPKBD010000393.1 GCA_028824965.1 Alphaproteobacteria bacterium
CAAATTCGACTATAGCGGCAGCATCCGCACTATAACCTACTATTCATCCAATTTCGGTCACCCTAGGCCTAAACAACTAGACGGGCGTAAAGACCGGCAGGGCGATGCCGCCTTCTGCTTCGCGGAAGGTGAGCTTAACCTCTTGATCAATGGCCACGGCGTCGAAATCACAATCGACGATGTTGGTCATCATGGACGGGCCTTCTTCCAGGGTGACGAAGGCGATGACATATGGCACCGGCGCCCGGCGCATGACGGAAAAGGAATAGATGCGGCCTTTGCCTGCCGTCTCGAACCATTCCGTATTGGCACTGAAACAGTGGGGGCAGATGTTGCGCGGGTAGTAGTGGGTTTTGTCGCAGTCGCCACAGCGTTTCAGCAACAGCTTGCCCTCTGCCGCGCCATCCCAGAAGGGTTGAGTTTCAACGTTGATTGCGGGTTTCGGGTAATGGGGGTGGACCTCTTGGCCGGCTTCGGTGGTCATGCGTCGTTCCTTCCCAAAATTGCGGTGGCGCTGCCGATGCGGGTGGAGATCAAACCGCCCGTGCCATGGGCCAGGGCAAAGCGGCAGTTGGGCACCTGGACCTTTGGATGCGCCTCACCACGCACCTGACGGACTGCTTCGATGACTTTTGTCATGCTGCCCCGGTTTGAGGGGTGGTTGTTGCACAAACCACCGCCGTCGGTGTTGAAGGGTAATTTCCCGACGCCCGAGATCAAGTTGCCGTCAGAGACGAACTTGCCACCCTGGCCTTTTTCGCAGAAACCCAGATCCTCAAGAGAGATCAGCACCGTAATGGTGAAGCTGTCATAGATCGTCACCATGTCGATATCGGCAGGCGTCAGGCCTGCTTCCTCAAACGCGATGGGGGCTGATTTGACGGCACCTGTATAGGTCAGATCAATATCGCCCCGATTGGTGGTTTTCGACGCCTCTCCCTGGCCCATGATCTTAACGCAGCGATCACCCAGGGTTTTGGCAATTTCCGGGCTGACGACCACAAGGGCACCGCCGCCGTCACTGACCACACAACAATCCAACCTGTGTAGCGGGTCGGCGATCATGGGGGAATTGACCACGTCTTCGACCGTGACCACATTCTGTAAAACCGCATGTTCGTTATGCTGGGCATGATGAGAGGCCGCGACCTTGATCCAGGCCAGCTGTTCCGACGTGGTGCCGTATTCATGACGGTGTCGCATGGCCGCCATGGCGTAGTTGTTGACGATATTCTGATTATACGGCGTCTCGAACCCGATATCGGGCGTATCATTGCCGTAATCAGGCAGCGGTGCCTTGCCCGCGCCCTTTGGCCGCCCGCCCAGGGTGATCAGGGCGACGGAACATTTGCCTGCCGCAATCGCCTCCACCGCATGTCCCAGATGCACGATATAGGCGGACCCGCCACTGTCGGTGCTGTCCATGTAACGGACGTCCAGGCCCATATATTCGATCATCGACAGACCGCCCAGGCCCGGTGCGTCACCGGCACAGAAATAGCCGTCCACATCATCCTTGGTCAGCCCCGCATCGGCTAAGGCACCAATGGCCGACTCTGCATGCAACTGCGCCACAGATGTATCCACCGCATGGCGGGTTGGATGCTCATAGGCCCCGGCGATAAACGCCCTGCCCGGCTTGCCCATATTCTTACGCTCCCACAAATATCCTACGACCCGACCACGCATTCGCGATCAGGTCCCAAAAAACCCAGCCAAATCAGGTGATTTATTTTGCGGCCATGACCATAATTTCCACCAGATAACCTGGAGCGGCCAAATCACTGCACAAACCGGCGCGAACGGGTGGATTTTCGGGATCAATCCAGGCATCCCAAACTTCGTTCATGGCGGGAAAATTGCGCATGTCCGTGACCCACAGCTGGGCCCACAACAGCTTTGATTTGCTGCTGCCTGTTTTTTCCAGCAAAGCATCGATTTTAGCCAGAACCTGACGGGTTTGTTCGCCAATATCAGCGTTCATGTCATTGGCGACCTGGCCGGCCAGATAGACGGTACCGTTATGTTCGACGGCCTGGCTCATCCGCGGGCCGGGGTTGTGGCGTGTGATATCCATAATTGTATCCTCCAAAATTGAAAATTCGTTAGGGGAAGCCTATCCCAGCGAAAACCTCATGGCAAAATGAAAAAAGCCCCAAGCCGAGAATTAAGATCCTGGCCACATTCCTTAGCTTCACCGTTGCTTCTGGTGGGCGTCCCTGGTAGGTTCCGCCGCCTTTCCGCGCCATCGGTTCGCCATTGGATCACGGATGGGCAGCTGTCGTCACCATGAGGATAAAACCATGAGAATTAATGGCAACGCCATTCGGCCCGGTAACGTCGTCGAACATAAAGGCGGCTTGTGGAAAGCTGTGAAGATTGCCCATACCCAACCCGGCAAAGGTGGCGCCTATCTGCAGGTGGAGCTGCGTAATCTGCGCGACGGCAGCAAATTGAACGAGCGGTTTCGCGCCTCGGAGAATGTCGAAAAGGTACGCCTGGATCAAGATCCGCATTCATTCCTGTTCGGCGACGATGACAGCTATACCTTCATGAACACTGCGAATTACGAGCAGGTGACCCTGAACGGTGATCAACTGGGCGAACAAGCCGCCTATTTGCAGGACGGCATGGAAGTCACGATCGAGAGTTATGAGGAGTCCGTGATCGGCATCACCCTGCCCGAACATGTGACCATGGAAGTAACGGAGACGGAGCCGGTTCTGAAAGGCCAGACGGCGGCAGCTTCATACAAGCCTGCCATATTGCAGAATAGCATCCGCTCCTCCGTGCCGCCTTTTATCGGCATTGGCGACAAAGTTATCGTCGCGACGGAAGACGGCTCCTACGTAAAACGCGCAGACGGCTAAGCAAACGGCTAGATAGATTATTAAGAACAGAGAAATTGAACCAATCGTCGGTTTCGCCTCGCGAACCTGATAATTGAAAATTTCTCGTAATTACAGGACCAGATCCGATGTCCAGAACATCCCCTCTTATGAATATAATGCAGCAGGCGGTGCGCAAAGCATCCCGCCGCTTGGTGCGAGATTTTGGTGAAGTCGAAAACCTGCAGGTATCCCGCAAAGGGCCTGGCGATTTCGTCACGACGGCGGATATCCGCACGGACGAAAAGCTGCGCGAGGCGTTGTTGCAAGCCCGACCGCATATCGGCTTCCTGACAGAGGAAGGCGAAGATGTCGTCGGTCAGGATGCAAGCCGCCGTTGGATTATCGATCCCATTGATGGCACCACAAACTTTATGCATGGCATCCCCATGTTCGCCATCTCTGTTGCGTTGGAGGAAGCTGGCGAAGTGACCGCTGGCATAGTTTACAACCCTGTATCAGACGAAATGTTCTGGGCCGAAAAGGGCCAGGGTGCGTTTTTGAATGATCGGCGTTTACGGGTCGCAGCCCGGCGCAATATGGGTGAAGCGGTGATCGGAACCGGGATCCCGCATCTGGGCCGGCCAAACAATCCAGCCTATTTGGCGGAAATGAGTGCCATTGCCGCGGAATGCTCCGGGATCAGGCGTATGGGCTCTGCCGCCTTGGATCTGGCCTATGTGGCGGCAGGTCGTTTCGATGGCTTTTGGGAG
>JAPKBD010000052.1 GCA_028824965.1 Alphaproteobacteria bacterium
CAACAACACCGCACCATCAATGAAAGCGCCCTGGAACAAAATGCCCGCATGTTAGAGGGTGTGTTGGACGATTACGGTGTTCATGGCCGCATTGTTCAGGTCCGCCCTGGCCCGGTGGTCACGTTGTACGAACTGGAACCCGCACCTGGCACCAAGACCTCCCGCGTGGTTGGTTTGTCCGACGACATCGCCCGCTCCATGTCCGCCCGCAGCGTCCGCATCGCCGTGGTACCAGGCCGCAACGCCATTGGTATAGAACTTCCCAATCAGGATCGGGAGACGGTATATCTACGCGAGTTGCTGTCCACGGCCGATTACGAACAATCTAAATTGAGCCTACCTTTAGCTCTCGGCAAAGATATATCCGGCGCGCCTTTCCTGGTGGATCTGGCGAAAATGCCCCATCTTCTGATCGCGGGCACCACCGGTTCCGGTAAATCCGTCGCCATCAACACCATGATCTTGTCGTTGCTGTATTGTCTGCCACCCGAACGCTGCCGGATGATCATGATTGATCCAAAGATGCTGGAACTCAGCGTCTATGACGATATCCCCCATCTGCTAACCCCCGTGGTGACCGATCCGGGCAAGGCGATCATGGCCTTGAAATGGGCCGTGCGTGAGATGGAAAACCGCTACCGCGCCATGGCCAATTTGGGCGTTCGTAATATTGACGGCTATAACCAGCGTCTGGCCGATGCCGCCAAGCGGGGGGAGACCCTGAACCGCACGGTGCAAACCGGCTTTGACGAAGACACCGGCCAACCGGTTTTTGAAGACCGGGAAATCGATTCCGACCCCATGCCCTACATCGTCGTCATCGTGGACGAAATGGCCGACCTGATGATGGTCGCGGGCAAGGAGATCGATGCCGCTGTGCAACGCCTGGCGCAAATGGCCAGGGCCGCGGGCATTCATGTGATGATGGCCACCCAACGTCCTTCAGTGGATGTAATCACCGGCACCATCAAGGCGAACTTCCCCACACGGGTCAGCTTCCAGGTCACGGCCAAGGTGGATAGCCGGACCATTCTGGGGCAGCAGGGGGCGGAACAATTGCTGGGCATGGGCGATATGCTGTACATGGCAGGCGGTGCCCGCATCACCCGCGTGCACGGCCCGTTTGTGGGCGATGACGAGGTTGAGGCGGTGGTCAATCACCTGAAGAAGCAAGGCCGTCCGGAATATCTCGATGCCGTAACGGAAGAGATTGAGGGCGGGGCCGAAATGGACCTCTCTCAAGGCGGCGGTGCTGGGAATGCCGGGTCCGGTAATGCGCTATTTGATCAAGCTGTCGAAGTGGTGGCGCGAAATCAAAAAGCCTCAACCTCATTTTTACAGCGACAGTTGAAAATCGGCTATAACCGGGCTGCTGATCTCATCGATCGAATGGAAACAGAGGGCGTTATCGGGCGGGCCAACCATGTGGGCAAGCGCGAAATCCTGGTACGTAATCCGGACGAGGACCACTAACGTTGGCGCAAGGGCCTATTCTTCATCGTCGCGACTTATTGACCACAGGCATAGCCCTCGCGGCACTCCCCTTGGGCCTGCAACTGACGTCGCAGGCATTGGCAGGAACCTCCCCTATAAAGTCAAACACCATTGACCGTGTTGAGGCTTACCTGAACACGATCAAGACCCTGTCAGCGCGCTTTCTACAGGTCGATAACGCGGGCAACGTGGTCCATGGGCAGCTCTATCTACGCCGGCCCGGACGACTGCGATTTGAATACGATGCCCCCTCCCCATTACTGCTGGTCGCGGACGGCACATGGCTGATCCTGCATGACAAGGAATTGGGCCAGGTCAACCGCTTTCCCTTGTATGCAACGCCGATGGGCGTCCTGGTCGACGATCCCGTTAATTTACGTGACAAAGTACAGGTGATCGAGGCGACGGAAGACCTCGGCATCGTACGGATCAAGCTGGTAGACAGGGAAGTCCCGGACGAAGGCTGGCTGGGCATAACATTTACAGAGCCCCCCATGATGTTGCGGCAATGGCGGATCAAAGATGCCCAGGGTGGCATCACCGCACTATCCTTGACCGATATCCGAATAAACCGGAAACTGGACCCGAAATTGTTCGTCTTCACCGATCCCGAACCATTCAGCGAGAACTAATCAAGCAGCGAGGCAGCGTCCCATGACACAGGCGACCCCGGCGACCCCGGCAAACAAGCCGACACAACCGGCCCAAAACCAGACCCTTTCGGAGGCCGAAATTGCGGCCTTGCCCCTGGATAAGATCGATGTCAGCGATCCGGCCATCTATCAACACGATGCATTCCGGCCCTATTTCGAACGCCTGCGCCGTGAAGATCCCATCCATTATTGCGCCGACAGCCCCTTTGGCGCCTTTTGGTCCATCACTAAGTACGATGACATCATGAAGGTGGAGCTGGATCACGCAAATTATTCATCCGCGGCCGATAAGGGCGGCATCACGATCCGGGACAACCCCTACGGCGATCGGATGTCCAGCTTTATAACGATGGATCAGCCGGTCCACACAGGCCTGCGCAAGGCGGTCGCCCCCTCTGTCTCACCCGGTAATATTCGCAATATGGAGGCTTTGATCCGGGAACGCACGATCACGGTTCTCGACAGCCTGCCCCACAACGAAACCTTTGACTGGGTCGACAAAGTCTCGGTCGAACTGACCACCATGATGCTGGCGACCCTGTTTGATTTCCCGTTCGAAGACCGCCATCTGCTGACCTATTGGTCCGACGTTGCGACCGCCAATTTCGATGCCCCCGGTGCGCCCGTCACATCAGATGAGGAACGCATGGAAGTCCTGCAGGAGATGGGAGCTTACATCGTCCGCCTGTGGCAGGAACGTGCCGAAGGTGATCCAGGCTTCGATATGATCACCATGCTGGCCCAGGGCAAAGATACCAAGGACATGGCCCATATGGACTTGATCGCCAACATGGTCTTGTTGATCGTTGGCGGTAACGACACCACCCGGAATTCCATGTCGGGCGGCCTGATGGCGTTGTGTGACAACCCAGATCAATTTGCCGCCCTGCGTGCCGATCACAGCTTGATCAAAACAATGGTGCCAGAGATCGTGCGTTATCAATCCGCCATTATCCATATGCGCCGCAACGCCCTGTGCGATGTGGAGCTGGGCGGCAAGAAAATCTCCAAGGGTGATCGAGTGATCATGTGGTACGTCTCCGGCAACTGGGATGATGAGGCGATTGAAGATCCGGACAGCTTCAACATTCAGCGTGTGAAATCCCGCCGTCATTTGGCATTTGGCGCCGGCATCCACCGTTGCGTCGGTGACCGCCTGGCGGAGCTGCAATTACAGATCCTGTGGCAGGAAATCCTCAATCGGGATATGCAAATTGAAGTTGTCGGGACACCGGAACGGATCTATTCCAACTTCATCCGCGGCATCAAGCATTTGCCCGTTCGAATAAGCAAGCGCATCAGTTAATTCTGCCGCCATCACAAAAAT
This sequence comes from Alphaproteobacteria bacterium, assembly GCA_028824965.1. Taxonomy (GTDB): domain Bacteria; phylum Pseudomonadota; class Alphaproteobacteria. The sequence continues at coordinate 3,475 of JAPKBD010000052.1, forward strand.
CATGTAAAACATGTTTACATGAGTGGCAGCAAACGAACAGGTGGCCGGCGCGGCTACCACCACGGCAATTTAACGGAGGCGCTGGTTCAAGCCGCCCTCGACCTTATTGCAAAGCACGGTCCCGCCGGTTTTACATTCGCCGAAGTAACCCGTGCGGTCGGTGTATCCCCTGCTGCACCCTATCGCCACTACAAGGATCGCGACGCCCTGATGGCGGATATCGCCCGGCGCGGTTTTGAGGCATTTGCAGAATCTCTCTCTCAAGCCTGGAATGATGGTCAACCAGATGCCCTGTCTGCCTTTAAAACCGTAGGGCAGGCCTATTTGGCCTTTGCCAGGGATGAACCAGCCTATTTTACCGCCATGTTTGAGACCCGGTTACCCAAAGATGCCAGCCGGGAATTGTCCCAGGCCACGGACGACGCCTTTGCCGTCCTGCGCCAGGCCTGCGAGGCCCTGATCGCGCAACTGCCGACAGGTAAACGTCCGCCCGCCTTAATGATGGCCCTGCATGTCTGGTCCATGGCACATGGCATTGCCGCCCTTTTTGGCCGGGGTGACAGCTCCCGACGCAATGTGCCTATGTCGCCTGAGGACCTGTTGGAGGCGAACATGTTGATCTATCTCGACGGGCTGGGACTCTCTCAACGGTAAACTAATTCTTCCACGCCCCTTGAAACCGATTTTACAGCCCTTATGTCCATTAATGTAAACACTATTTACATAAGGCAAAAATGGAACTCACAAGAAAACTGGACGAACACGGCAAAGGCGCCTGGATTGGCGTCATGATCCTAAGCTTTATCCTTTTCTGGCCGGTCGGACTGGCAATTCTGGGCTATTTGATATGGAGTGGACGCATGCAATGTTGGAAGCTGGGTAATCTGGGCGGGCGGGGCCGTTGGCATAACGCCCGCAGTAAAGGGCATCATCATAAGGATAGCTATGAAGCAAGTAGCTGCAATTCAGCTTTTGACGCCTACCGGGATGAAACCCTGAAACGGTTGGAAGACGAACAAAGCGAATTTGAAGGCTTCCTGGAACAGTTGCGCCACGCCAAGGACAAGGCGGAATTCGACCAGTTCATGGATGACCGCCGTGCGGCACCAAACGAGCCGCCAAAAGCCGACGGCGAACCGGAACAACCCCACGCCTAAACCGTCAACATCAGACGAAAGCGGGGACGCATGATACCATGCGTCCCCGTCATTTATTGGAAAGACAACAACTATTGCACGGTCAGCCGTCCCAGACCTCCTTGGGTAGGGGCAGACCGGCCAGCTCCCGATCCCCAATGGGGCCGTCAGGCGTAATCTTCAATCCATCGAGGATCATCAGCATCTGGCGTACATGCTGGCCGGTATGCCAGGCCGTACGCTCCAACGTTTCATGCAAGGACTGCGGGCCATAGTAAGTCGAGACAGTGGCCTCAAAATCCATATCCGCACCCTTTTCTGCCCACCAGGCGAGAAGGTTTTGGCGCGTGACTTCACCATCATCGGCGATATCAGCGAACGTCACCAATTCATCACCGGCAACCTCCCCCAGCTTTTCATAGGTCAACGTCTCGCCTGCAGCGACGCCGAGAAAGGCGCGGGATATCTGGAATAAATGGTAGGTCAATTCGCGGTAGCTACGCGGGCGGCCGGGTAATTGTTCCAGCATCTGATCATCGGGCAATTGGCGCAGGTAGCGTTGCGCCGCGCTTAAAATCCAGTCCAGGCGTTGGATCAATTCACCGGGCGGCAAAATTCCCGCACCTTCGTCATCCAGCCCCAGAAACGCGCCCACATCCCGCAATGACAGGCCCATGACAAATTCTGCGCCTTTGGCCACTATGGGCACGGTGCGCGCACCCAACGCCTGCAATTGCGCCAGGCCATCCGGGTCAGCAGCGACATTGATCGATTTGAAGTCAACCGCACGGGCCGACAAATGCTCCTTCAAACGGAGGCAACTGCTTCACCCCGGTTGCCAGAATACCCTAATTATTTCGTTCATCGGCTCTCTCCTATTCAGCGTAAGTGGCCTATTCAGCACCTGTGGCCTATTCAGCGTCTGCGGACCATGCGTGAACCTACGTTCCCGATTTTCCAACCACCACGCATATTGTTCAGGCCACATAACGAAACCTTCGTCGATGCCCAAGTCCCGGGCGGCCTGTGGTGACCAAAACGGATTGTACATGATTTCCCGGCCCACGGCGATCAGATCCGCGTCACCTGCATAAACCGCAGTTCGGTCGTTTACATTGCCCGAAACCATTACACAGGCCATACTGCGCCAACAATCATGCAGCACCGCATAGGTATTAGGGGAGCCGGCCATGCCGTTGGAGCGTTTCGATCATTATAATGTCCTCACCAAGGACGCCGCGAAATCCGCCAAGTTCTACGTCGATGTGCTGGGACTGCGTGTTGGCGACCGCCCGCCCTTTAAATTTCCCGGTGCCTGGGTCTATTGCGGTGATCAGGCTGTTTTACATTTGGTGGAGCGGGACGAGGTTCCCGAAGGCACAGGCAAACTGGACCATGTTGCCTTCCGCTGCACCGGGTATGGAGAGTTAAAGGGCAAGCTGGATGCCGCCGGCGTTGAATACACAGAACGGGTGGTGCCGAAGTTCAATTTGACGCAATTATTTCTGCAAAGCCCCGATGGCCTAAAATTGGAATTGACCTTTACAGAAGAAACCGTAGCTGCCGGCTAGGCCTCTCGAAGGGCGGCGTGAATTTCCGTTGCAAGAACTTCCACGCTATAGGGCTTGTACAACAGCTTTTCCTGGAATTCCCTATCAGCACCAAATGTTGAAACCTGGTCCACATAGCCGGAACAATACAGAACCTTTTGAAGGGGATAATTGTCACGGAGATGATTTCGCAATTCAGGCCCGGACAAATTGCCCGGCAGTACGACATCAGAAAACAACAGATCAATTTTGATATCGCTTTCCAGTATGGCCGATGCCTCTGTCCAATCGGCCGCCTGCAAAATTTTGTAGTTAAGGCGTTGCAACATTTTCGCCGTGGTTTTCCGCAACGCTGTTTCATCCTCCAGGATCAGGATCAATTGGCCGTCGCCATATAACGTTTTCGGCTCAATTTCACTGCTAATCGCCGCTTGATCATCATGCGTAATCAAAGGCAAATAAATCGACACTGCGGTGCCTTCATCGACGGTACTATCAATCGTGGCATAGCCATGGGATTGCCCGGCAAATCCGTGAACCATGCTCAATCCCAAGCCGCTGCCTTTGCCGAATTCCTTGCTCGTAAAGAAGGGTTCGAAAGCGTGCTCTAACGCATTCTCATCCATCCCGACGCCCGTATCACGCACCGTGATCACACAATAATTTGCCGCTTCAACAATCCCGCCTGCGTCCACTCCATCAGTTTCGATCAGGCGATCTTCAATAGTGAATGTCAGACGCCCACCATCTGGCATAGCGTCACGGGCGTTAATCGCCAGATTGAGAATGGCGTTCTCCAGCTGCTGGGGATCAACCATGATGGAGCCCTGGCCATTCAACTCAAAGCGCTGCTCGATCGCCTCGCTCAACGTGCGTTGCAGCATCTCCTTCATGCCCTCGATAATTACCTTGGCATCCGTAGCATCTGGCCGAAGGGGTTGCTTCCGTGCAAACGCCAGCAATTGATAGGTTAAATCCGCGCGCCGGTCTGTTGCCGCCAAACTTTCAAATAGAAATTCTTTATCGTCTTCGTCCAGCACATCGCGAAGTTCAAGCAGTTGCAAATTACCTTTAATGATGGCGAGCAGATTATTAAAATCATGGGCGATCCCACCTGTCAGCTGGCCAATCGCTTCCAGCCTTTGCACCTGGTGAAGCTGCGCCTCTATGGCTTTAAATTCCGTGATATCGTGAACGGTGCCATTGACCCGCGCTGGCTGGCCAAAGTCATCAAGGGCAACTTCACCAATCGATTGAATTTGCCGGATGGTCCCATCCGGTCTTACGATCCGGAATTCGAGAGCGTCTTGTGAAAGATCGCGCGAATTGTCCACAGAAATACGCGCAACAAGTTTCCTGTCATCGGGATGGACCAATTCGATCAGTCGCTCCTGCGTCATCGGAATTTCTTCCGGCTCTAACCCGAAAACTGTATACAATGACGCTGACCAGTAACGCTCATTTGTGCTGAGGTCCCTTTCCCAACTGCCGAACTGCCCGATTTGCTGGGCAATGGCCATTCGATGCTGGCTTTTCTTCAGCTCGATATTTGCTTTGACAATATTGCTAATATCCGTACCCAAAACAATGACACTTCCGTCCGCCATTTTCTGTTCGTTGACTTGGATCACACGGCCGTCTTTGACCGCGACCTCAAACGGGGAAGCCGATGTCCCGTGGTTCGCCAGGCGCATTTGTATCATTTCTTCTATGTGCGCGCGGCCGCCAACAACGCCTGCGACTTCGCTTACATGTTCGGCAAAACTGGCACGGATAAAGTCCTCAAACTTCGTCCCTGCATTGTCGTCGCAGGTAAAAGTTTGATATATACCTCGCGGAATTTTTCGTTGGCCAATAACAACCGGTCATCGGCATCCCAAATGGCAAACTGTTCTAGAATACTATCAATTGCGGCGAGCAGCACCTCTTTTGCCTGCTCAGCCTCCTCACCCGCCTTAACAATCTCCGTTATATCTGTGCCTGTACCGCGATAGCCTTTAAAGCGCCCTTTGGAGTCAAAGATTGGTATCCCGGAAACTCGACCATGGATCCGAGTGCCATCTGATCGCTGTGCGAAATGTTCAAAATTCCTGAAAGGCCGTCGAGCCGCATGATCTGCGCGATGGTCCAGCCATTTTTGGCTCTCGATGTTTTCGTCAGAGGAAAAGCCCCAACGGGTTTGGCCGATCCGTTCTGCGACGTTATAGCCATACCCACGTGGTACTCGGCGATGCCGCAGCCATTGTCGGTTCCGCAGTTGATATGGAAACCGGCATGCGCGGCTACCTCCTCGCCGGCAAGGAAGGTTTCCTTGATCCTTACAGAGGGGGCGAAAAAGCCACCTACGCTGGAATTGCGGAACTGCAGGCGGTTGCCTCCGAACAGGCCAGCGCTAACGTACAAACTGTTGCCGCTGCATCCGAAGAGCTGTCCGCGTCTATCCAGGAAATCTCCGGCCAGGTTTCCAATTCCTCGGATATCGCACAAAATGCTGTGACGGCCGCAGAAGAAGCGACACAGCAAATCCAAGGCTTGGTTGAGGCCTCACAGAAGATCGGCGATGTGGTCAGTCTGATTAATGACATTGCCTCACAAACCAATCTTCTGGCCCTCAACGCCACTATTGAGGCGGCGCGAGCGGGTGATGCGGGCAAGAGTTTTGCCGTCGTCGCATCCGAGGTGAAGAACTTGGCAACACAAACTGCCAAGGCGACGGAGGAGATTGCAGGTCAAATCAACTCCATCCAAGGCGCGACCGGAGAGGCCGTCACGGTGATCGAGAATATCGCCAGCACGATTGGTCAAATATCCGAGATCTCCGGCTCTATCGCAGCTGCGGTTGAGCAACAAGGGGCATCCACCGGCGAAATTAGCCGGAATGCACAGGAGGCCGCCAACGGCACGCAGGAAGTCAACAGCAACATCAACGGTGTCAGTGACGCGACAACTGAAACCGGGAAATCTGCTGGTGAAGTGCTGCAGGCTGCTAAGAAGCTGTCCAATCAATCGACAGCTCTGAAGAAAAGTGTTGATACCTTCCTACACGACATCAAGGCAGCGTAACTTATAGCCCACCTCGAAAGACACGCTTCCAAACCATGCGCCCCGGCCGATGTGTTTCATCGACCGGGGCGTTTGGCTTTTTAAAGTAAGTACTTATAGGGCCCTACCTACGCGTATCCTATCCAAATAAACTTAGGCGATACGGTCACCTTTTTTGATAGGTGCCGTGCGGTTATCGACGCCGGGCAGCATTTTCTTTGGGTCCCGGGTTACAACCACGTCAATCACGGTCGGTGTTCCCGTCTCTGCCATGCCGGTTCGAATGGCACCTGCCAAATCATCGGGGTCTTCCACGCGGATACCCTGACAGCCGAATTCATTGGCCAGGTTGGCGTAGTTCATCTCCCGCAAATCAGAAGATTGAAAATGGCCGCCGAATTGGGCCTGCTGCAAGGCTTTGACATAGCCTGACGCCGCATTGTTGACGATCAGAATGGTCAAGCCGCAATTCAACCGGCCTGCGGTTTCCAACTCACCGATCATCATGTTGAAGCCACCATCACCCGTCACACCGACCACGGGGCGGTCACCAGCTGCCAACTGCGCGCCCATACTGCCCGGCAAGCCGTACCCGATGGAGGCAAAGCCACGGTTCGCAATGTAGTTTCGCCCCGGTGTCTTTGTCTCACACAACAGACCCGTCCAATGGGCGGCAAAACCGCCATCAGCAACCAGGATGCCGTCTGCGGGCAAGGTATTGTTCAATTCATGACACATGCGCGCCATGTTCACCGGCTGCTCGTTCGATGTCAGGCGCTCCTGCACCTCCATGCGCCAGTTGGTCATGCGAGTTGCCACCTCCGTTGCATATTCACCACGGGCCGTGTGTTGGGCGGCCGCGCTATCGGACATCTCGGCTGTCAGGTCCTCAATCCCCGATTTGGCATCGCCCCATAAGGGCACATCGGCGGGGACGCAACGACCAATTTCCTCCGCCAGAATTTCCAGGTGGATCAAGGGGATATGGCTCGGTGGTAGGGTATATCGCTTGGTGGCGATTTCCCCCATCTTGCAACCGATGACCAAAATACAATCGGCGCTTTCAATGATATCATTGGCGATACGGGAATAACGCCCGAACAAACCCAGCGCCAGGGCATGATTGCAGGGTATGGCCCCCTTCCCGCTTAAGGTATGGGCAACGGGAATATTAAACCTCTCGGCAAATGCCGTCAGGGCCTCCTGCGCGCCGGACAAATGAGCCCCACCGCCGACCAAAATGATCGGGCGTTTGGCTTTGACCAGCAACGCTGCGGCGCGGGCCAGCTCATCACGCGCCGGGCGGCTGCGATAGGCGGGTGCATGCATGGCGTTCTGATCTGCGTACAGATCATCTTCAGGGAAATCATATTCACCATGGGCAATATCCTCAGGCACATCCAGCAACACAGGCCCTGCCCGGCCGGATGTGGCAACACCATAGGCCCGGCGGACCAGTTCAGGCAGACGCTGAATAGCCTCAACCCGAATGACTTCTTTAACTGCCGGCCCCAAAATCTCCAATTGTTTAGATTCCTGGGTCATATTCTTCCAGGAATAATCCCGGTTCGTATCGCCCGTGATCGCAACCATGGGCACCCCTGCATTCAGGCTTTCCACAAGGCCGGTCGCCAGGTTCGTCGCCCCCGGCCCCAAGGTCGCATCGCAAACACCGGGGCGGCCCGAGACACGCGCGAAGGCATCGGCTGCAAAGGCGCCGCAGCGTTCATCGTTGATCAGATTATGGGTCAAGCCCACGTCCGAAATTGCGTCGTAGAAGGGCAGTAATTGAAAGCCCCCCATACCGAACATCGGCGCAGCATCATGCAGTTTCAGCATCTCCGCCAAGGCACGTCCGCCTGACATGTTGCGAAGGGGTTTATTACTCAAATTCTGTTCGGACATATTCTGACTTTCATTTGTTCAGCCAAGTTTTCTTTGGGCTGTTTCAGCAAAGGATTGCAGGCTATCGCCGACCTTAACACCAAGGTCGGCAGCTGTTTTGTTTAGATGGGATATTATGCCGGTCTGCCACATGGAGCGGGCATCGCCGATCCGCGCGCTGTGGCAATCAACAGTTACAGCGGCAATATTGCGCCCATCCAACGCCGGCAGCCGGGTGATGCCTATTTCGTCTATGCCGACACCGGCATCATTAAAGGCGCAGGCCAGGACGTCATACTTAATCGCGGAGGCAATTTCGCCGCCCATCAACGCCCCGTGGGAGCCGGTCAGCAGTATCTGTCCCACATCGTCAGAATTCAACAGCGACGCAGAATCGACCCCCCAAATTATCGGTGCCTCACCATCAGCGGAAAATTGGAACCGCGCCTCCTCGTAAACTGGCGCTTCCCCCGATGATGCAGGTGCCGCTTTCATGGCCTCACCACAAGCCCTGGCACTTTGCCCGACGGCGCAGCCAAGGGCAGCCGCCGTCGCGTTAACATGGCTGATCACACCGCGCGCGGCCATATCATCGCCGTCACCAATACGCGCGCTGTTGTGGGAAATTGTCGCACCAGGCCGCGCAAGGGCATCCAGATACGGCAAAGAGGCGAAACCAGCACCATAAAGACCGCCCCCCGCATCATTTAGCATAATTGCCCGGGCCCCCGCCTTGGCCGCAAGATAACCGGCATAAACGCCGCCGTGGCTGCCCGCGATTAAGACCTGATTGCGATGTTCCGGCCCCAATTTCGTGACGGAGGTCGCTGTTACGATTTGAATATCCATAGGCACCTCTTCTATAGAAGCAAAAAACCCCTTACAAGGGCATCAAATTAAACTGCCGGAGGAACAAGATGTCGAGCCAAGCAAACAATACAGATGGCCATAATATCGACCGGGACCGCCTGGTCGATCTTTATCGGACCATGCGCCGCATCCGCGCCTTTGAAGAGGCCGCGGAAAAAGCCTCCATCTCCGGTCAGGTCGGTGGCGCGGTGCATCTTTCCATCGGGCAGGAAGCGGTTGCTGCAGGCGTCTGTGCCAATTTGCGACGGAGCGATCAAATCACAACCACCCATCGCGGCCACGGCCATTGCATCGCCAAGGGCACGGACCCTGGTGCCATGATGTTGGAGCTGTTCGGCAAAGAGGGCGGCACCTGCGGGGGCAAGGGCGGCTCCATGCATATCGCGGATTTTGAGGTTGGTATGCTTGGAGCTAACGGCGTTGTAGCAGCCGGGTTGCCCATAGCGGTCGGTGCGGCACATGGAGCCAAGTTGATGGGTGAGGATCGCGTGATCGTCTGTTTCTTCGGCGACGGCGCCATCAATCGCGGCCCTTTTATGGAAGCATTGAACTGGGCGACGGTCTTCACACTGCCGGTTCTGTTTGTGTGTGAACAAAACGGCTTTGCCTCCACCACCCATTCCGATGCTGTCACGGGCGGCGACGGAGCCAATGCACGGGCGGAAAGCCTCGGCGTGGAAGCACACACCGTGGATGGCAATGACGTCGCCGCCGTAGACGGCCTGGTGGCGGACTTGATCCCCCGCATTCGCGGTGGCAGCGGGCCCATCTTTCTGTCTGCAAATACCTATCGCCTAAAGGGCCATACCTCCATGGACCCGGCCTTGTACCGGGACCAGGATAAAGTGGCTGCGCAATGGGAGGTTGATCCCCTGATCCGTGCAGGGAGCGAGCTGCGCCGCCTTGGGCTAGCTGATAGCGATCTGGCAGCCATCGACAGTGCCGCGACAGGAGAAATGGACCGGGTGACCGAGGCGGCGGATGCAGCCGACACCCCCGCGCTTGAACATGCATTTGCGGATATTCAGGATATCGGCGCGCCAGTGTGGGAGGCCCAATCATGAGCACCATGAGTATCATTTCCTATCAAGAAGCCGGTCGACAGGCCGTGGCAGAAGAAATGCGCCGGGACAAACGGGTCTGGGCACTGGGCGAAGATCTGGGCCGGGGCGGCGTCTTTGGCCAATACAAAGGCATGGTCGAAGAATTCGGGCCTGAACGTATTGCCGACACGCCCATATCCGAGGCGACGATCATGGGTGCCGCCGTCGGTGCCGCGCTGGTGGGCACCCGCCCAGTGGTGGAAATGCGCTTTGCTGATTTCGCACTGTGCGCTGTTGACGAGATGGTCAACCAGGCAGCCAAGGCGCGCTTTATGTTCGGCGGTCAAGCCCGTGTGCCCATGGTGATCCGCCAACCCAGCGGCATGTGGCGGTCGTCTGCCGCGCAACATTCCCAATCGTTGGAGGCCTGGTATATCCATATTCCGGGCCTTGTAGTGGCCGCACCCTACACACCAGCCGATAACAAAGGGCTGCTAAAATCCGCTATTCGCTGTGATGACCCTGTCATCTATATCGAACACAAATCGAATTGGGAGCTCGAAGGCGAGGTCCCGGACGACGACGATTATCTGGTCCCCCTGGGCCCGGCCCGACTGGCGCGTGAGGGTAGCGATATTACCCTTGTCACATGGTCGAAAATGGTGGGCGAGGCCGAACAGGCGGCTGTATTGGCCGCCGAACAAGGCATAGAGATAGAGATCATCGACCTGCGCACCCTTTGGCCCTGGGATCAGGACATGGTGTTTTCATCTGTGGCGAAAACCAAGCGCCTGATGGTGGTGCATGAGGCGGTACAGGTTGGCGGTTTCGGCGCGGAAATTGCCGCAACCGTGGCCGAACATATGGCCCATGTGTTGGTCGCGCCCATACGACGTTTAGGTGCCCCCCGCGCGCCAATATCCTATGCCAAACCACTGGAAGATCTATTGCGGATTACGCCTGAGAAGATCGTTACCGTTGCACAGGGCCAAATGACCATATAATACCGGTATGACTTGGTCAAAAACCCGGAACTACCATCAGTGGAAACTTGCTAACTCATTTATATTCCAATGGAATTGTTATTCATGCAGGACGTTGCGCATTTCCCGATATAACGCTAATATCCACAAAGTTGTGCTTAAGATTCGGATTATTTGGGCAAAAATATCATGGCGCAACAATCACCGTGGAGCGTAAAAGGGGTCCGTCCCGAATGCCGTGTTGCAGCAAAGGTCGCCGCACGAAAGTCGGGCCTGACGATTGGTGAATGGCTGAACCGCGCCATCATGGATGCTGCAAAACAGTCGATCCAGGGCCAGGAAGTCGCAACAACGGCACAACAACAATTGCCTGCCCTGCCCTTGCACGAGTTGACCGATGCTATTGAGACATTGTCAGCTCATATTCAAACTCAGAACGAGCGTCAGACCAGCGGTGGCGGTGCTAGCGGTGGAGGCATGGTCCGGGCGGAAGTGGAAGAAACCGTTGCGCCAGTTATGGAAAGCGTCAAACAATTAGAAGAAGAATTTGAGGCCAAGATTGAGGCCCTGCAGCAAAGCGTTGCATTGAACGCCGAGGCGGGCGGTGACGTCGATATGGGGCCTATTCAAAGCCGGATGCAGGAAGCAGAAGCGAAGGCAGACCGCGCCAATCTCGCCCTTGCCCCGTTGGAGCGTAAAGTCATGCGCATGGCCCAGGATCTTGAACGTCGGGAAAGTGGCGCACGTGAAGCCGCCCCAGCCCGGCGCGGCGGCCTGCTTTCAAGGTTGTTTGGCGGCTAGACGATGAACCGCCCCATCTTCACTCGATCTTGCCGCGGGTGACTGCGCCAGACGATTGGATGGAAAGGCGTGCACCCCATCCTGCCCCAAAAGATAAACCTTAAAGGCCTTGGGAAAGATGGCGGTAAATGCCGGATCGGCCACATCCAGGCCCCCGGCATAGGCCCCGAACGCGGGTAGCACCAGACGCAAACCGTCCGTAATAAAACAGCGCCGGGTTAACCGACGGCCCTTTAGACGGACGCTGGCCTTAGGATGCAGGTGGCCGGCAACCTCACCCGCCTCCCCGCCTCGCTCACCCCCATATGCTTGATGACGCAGCGTCAGAGCACACCGCTGCAATTCCCCCACGCCCATGCCGCCCAAATATTGCGGTGGTTGAGGGTCATGATTGCCAAGGACCCATAGCCATTCCCGTGTATCGGTCAGGGCCTGGATCGCGGCTGTATCGCTTTCGCCCAAACGCGCCTCTGCTGCGCGGTCATGAAAGCTATCGCCAAGGCAAACGACGGTTGCCGGATCAAATTCCGCAATAACTTCTCCCAACCGGCGCAAAGTTGCCGCTGTATCATAGGGAGGGAGGAAGTGCCCCGTCGCGGCACGGGCGGAACCCTTTTCCAAATGCAGGTCGGCAACCATTAACATTGATTGCTCCGGCCAGAATAAGGCACCGGAACGATGCGCCACCAAGGCAGCGCCATTGACCAACATGTTCACCTTCATGGTTTCCTTCTACTGCAATTGAGCGATAATACCAAAATAGACTGCCTAAACGACCTTGGAAGTGAGAGAACCGCCATGAAATCTCATGCTCGTGTTGTCGTCATCGGAGGCGGCGTCGTCGGTTGTAGCGTACTCTATCACCTGACCAAATTCGGTTGGGATGACGTTGTCCTGATCGAACGGGCGGAGCTGACGTCAGGCTCCACCTGGCACGCGGCCGGTGGTTTTCACACCCTCAACGCTGATCCTAACATCGCCGCCCTGCAAGGTTATACAATCCGCCTGTATCGGGAGTTGGAGGAGATTACCGGCCAATCCTGCGGCCTGCATCATGTGGGCGGCGTGACCATCGCGACGGACCCTGATCGTATGGACTTCTTAAAGGCGGAACGCGCCAAACATCGCAACATGGACCTGGACACGGAGATTATTTCGCCCGCCGAGATCAAGGCGTTGTGCCCCGTCCTCAACACCGACGACATCCTGGGCGGCCTGTACGATCCCCTGGATGGCCATCTGGACCCATCGGGCACCACGCAGGCCTATGCCAAGGCCGCGCGCATGGGCGAGGCGGAAATCTATCTGCGTAACCGGGTGCTGGAGCTGAACCGAAAGCCCGATGGCGGCTGGGACGTAGTAACGGAACAGGGCAGCATCAATTGCCAATACGTCATCAACGCCGCCGGTCTGTGGGCCCGGGAAGTCGCTGCTATGGCCGGGCTTTACCTGCCCCTGCATCCTATGGAGCATCAATATCTGGTCACCGATGACATTGCCGAAGTCTACGAACGAGACACGGAACTGCCCCACATCATGGATCCAGGCGGCGAGAGCTATTTCCGTCAGGAAGGCCGTGGCCTGGTCATTGGCATTTACGAACAGGCGTGTGAGCCCTGGGCAGTAGACGGCACGTCGTGGGATTTCGGTGCGGAATTGCTGCCCGATAAGCTGGATCGGATTGAAGTCCCGTTGGCGGAGGCCTATCACCGATATCCCTGCCTGGCCGAGGCTGGCATAAAGAGGATCATCAACGGCCCCTTCACCTTTGCCCCGGACGGCAATCCTTTGGTTGGCCCCGTGCCGGGACTGCCCGGATATTGGACCGCCTGCGCCGTTATGGCCGGGTTCAGCCAGGGCGGCGGCGTGGGCCGCACAGTGGCCGAATGGATGATTGAGGGGGAGCCATCATCAGATGTCTTCGCCATGGATGTGGCCCGCTATGGGGACTATACGACACCGGATTTCACCCGACGGAAGGTGATGGAAGATTATCAACGGCGCTTTGCCATCACCTATCCCAATGAGGAGCTGCCTGCGGCACGCCCCCTGCACACCACGCCCGCCTACGAGCTATGGCAACGGCAGAACGCCGTCTTTGGTGCAGCCTATGGCATGGAAGTGGTCAATTATTTCGCGCCAGCGGGAGAGATACCGTACGAGACGCCTAGCTTCCGCCGCTCCAACGCCCATGACATTATCGGGGCGGAATGTCATGCGGTGCGCACCGGGGTCGGCTTGAATGAAATTCACAATTTTTCGAAGTTCGATGTTACCGGGTCAGGTGCCGAAGCCTGGTTGAACCATGTTCTGGCCAACCGCATGCCCAAGATCGGGCGTATCACCCTTAGCCCCATGCTGAACCATTTGGGCAAGCTAATTGGCGATCTGACGGTTGCCCACATCGGGATGGGTCATTTTCAGGTCACGGGGTCCTATGCGGCCCAGGCCTGCCATATGCGCTGGTTTGAGGGGCAACTGCCCAGCCCCGGCGTGACCATCCGCAATGTTTCCGATGAACGCATCGGCTTTCAGATCGCCGGGCCGTTGGCGCGGGACCTGCTGGCCAGAGTGACCAACCAGGATCTATCCAGCGCCGCCTTTCCATTCCTGGGCGTTCGGGAAATAGCGGTGGGTGATCTATCCGCCATTGTCTGCCGGATTTCCTATACCGGAGATCTGGGGTACGAAATTTATGTCGCGCGAGAAGATCAGGCCGCGTTGTACGGCATCCTGACCGATGCGGGGGTGGAATACAGCCTGCGCCCCTTTGGCATGCGGGCCATGATGTCCCTGCGGCTGGAAAAAAACTTCGGCTCCTGGCTGCGAGAATACAAACCGGACTACACCCCGATGGAAACCGGCCTGGATCGTTTCGTCAATTTCGATAAAGGAGATTTCATCGGGCGGGATGCCGCATTGGCGGAACGGGACAATCCACCGGACAGGCGTCTGGTCGCGCTGGTAGTAGACGCTGACGACGCCGACGTCTGGGCAGACGAACCTATCTGGAAAGACGGTGCCGTCGTGGGCATGGTGACCTCCGGCGGCTATGCCCATTACGTGGGCAATAGCGTCGCGCTGGGATTTGTGCCCGTGAACATGATCGTACCAGACGCCGCGTTCGAGATCGAAATCCTGGGCGAGATGCGCCCAGCAACCATGATCACGGAAC
>JAPKBD010000394.1 GCA_028824965.1 Alphaproteobacteria bacterium
TGTGAGGACCTATGAAACTTCGTCCGCTGAACGACCGCGTGCTGATCAAGCGCGCGGATGAAGACACCAAATCCGCCGGCGGGATCATCATCCCGGATACGGCACAAGAAAAACCCATGCAGGGTATTGTCATGGGCGTTGGCCCAGGCACCCGCGATGAAAAGGGCGACCGTGTTGCCCCCGCCGTCAAGGACGGTGATCGCGTGCTGTTCGGCAAATGGTCCGGCACCGAAGTCACCCTGGGTGGCGACGAACTGCTGATCATGAACGAGTCCGATATCATGGCCGTTCTCACAGCTAAGCCTGCGAAAAAAGCAGCTAAGCCCGCGAAAGCGGCTAAGCCTGCCAAGAAGGCAAAGCCTGCGAGCAAGGCCAAAAAAGCAAAGAAATAAGCGGCAATCGTTAAGTTTGCTGCTTTTTGCTTTTTAGTCTGACTTTACCAAAGAATAGGAGGCCTTAAATTATGGCTGCCAAAGAAATTAAATTTAATACCGACGCCCGTGACGGCATGTTGCGCGGCGTCGATCTCCTGGCCAATGCGGTCAAGGTGACCTTGGGGCCCAAGGGCCGTAACGTGTTGCTGGACAAATCCTTCGGTGCCCCGCGTATCACCAAGGACGGCGTGACCGTCGCCAAGGAAATCGAGCTGAAAGACAAGTTCGAAAACATGGGCGCCCAGATGTTGCGCGAAGTTGCATCCCGGACCAATGATGTTGCCGGTGACGGCACCACCACCGCGACCGTGCTGGCCCAGGCCATCGTGCGTGAAGGTGCGAAGTCCGTTGCCGCCGGCATGAACCCCATGGATCTGCGCCGCGGCGTTGACACGGCTGTTTCCGCTGTCGTCGATGCGTTGCAGAAAGCTTCGAAAAAAGTTTCCGGCCGCAAGGAAGTTGCCCAGGTTGGTTCCATCTCCGCCAATGGCGAGACGGAAATTGGCGACATGATCGCCACGGCCATGGAAAAGGTCGGCAATGAAGGCGTCATCACGGTGGAAGAGGCCCAAAGCCTTGATACCGAGTTGGAAGTGGTTGAGGGCATGCAGTTTGATCGCGGCTATCTCTCCCCCTACTTCATCACGAACGCTGAGAAAATGATCTCAGAGCAGGAAAAACCCTACATCCTGTTGCACGAGAGCAAGCTGACATCTCTGCAGCCCATGCTGCCGATCCTGGAAGCTGTTGTGCAGTCCGGTCGGCCTTTGCTGATCATTGCCGAGGATGTGGAGGGCGAAGCCCTGGCAACCCTGGTTGTGAACAAGCTGCGTGGCGGCCTGAAAATTGCTGCCGTCAAGGCCCCTGGCTTTGGTGATCGTCGCAAGGCCATGTTGGAAGACATCGCCATTCTGACCGGTGGTCAGGTGATCTCCGAAGATCTGGGCATCAAACTGGAAAGCGTCACATTGGACATGCTGGGTACCGCCAAGCGGGTCACCATGACCAAGGAAGAAACTGTGATCGTCAACGGTGCCGGCAAAAAAGCCGACATCGCCGCACGTTGCAGCCAGATCCGCGCCCAGGCTGATGAGTCCACCTCTGACTACGACACCGAAAAACTGCACGAGCGTCTGGCCAAACTGGCCGGCGGTGTTGCTGTCATCAAAGTCGGTGGCGCAACGGAAGTCGAAGTGAAAGAGCGCAAGGATCGCGTCGATGACGCCCTGGCCTCCACACGGGCAGCTGTTGAAGAAGGCATCGTGCCTGGTGGCGGTGCGGCACTAGTTTATGCCGGTCGCGCGTTGGACAAGCTGAAGGTCAAAAATCCTGACCAACAAGCTGGTATCGACATCATCCGTCGTGCCCTGCAGGCCCCGATCCGGCAAATTGCCGAGAACGCGGGCGTGGACGGTGCCGTTGTTGCTTCCAAAGTGATGGAGAGCAAGGACACCAACTGGGGCTTTAACGCGCAGTCGGAAAAGTATGTTGATCTGGTCAAAGACGGCATCGTCGATCCGACTAAGGTGGTGCGTACCGCCTTACAGGATGCGGCCTCCGTCGCCGGTCTGTTGATCACGACCGAAGCCATGATCGCTGACAAGCCGGCCAAAAAGGGTGCCGGTGGCGGCGCCCCCGCAATGCCCGATATGGGTGGCATGGGCGGAATGGGCGGCATGGGCGGCATGGGCGACATGGGCTTCTAAGCCAGTCAACCAACCAACCAACGATCCTAAAATTATGGGGGTTGCACCAAACGGTGCGGCCCCCATTTTTGTGTTAAGGGCGCACTTGCCGGTTACTACGGTATGGCACACAATTGTCCGATCTGATTTTTTGATAGGTAGTCGGGAAATGCAACGGTGAAATACCAAGGTGTCCATGAGCTGGTAGATGTAGGAAATTGGAGGGTGGACGACCTAACAGATCCATACCCCGAAGGCTCCCGGGACAAGAGCGCGATGGAGTGCCCGGACCCGGCATCTTTTGAATTTCTAAAACCGGGCCACAGATATCTCTTTAAGCATTCGAACAAGAACTACCCTGAACAATTTTGGGCCGAAATTATTGCCTACAAAGTTGGCTGCCAAATGAGCGTTCCCGTACCCCCGGCATTCGCCGCCTTTAATTCAAGCAATGAAAGCCATCCCGCCGCCTTGATCGAATGGTTCTATGACTGGGATGCTGACGATGTGCTTTATGTGCCAGGCGGCAACTTTATGACGCGCATGATCGATAACTTTGATTCTAAGCGAGGCACGCAGCATAACTTGGGGACTATCATTGATCTCATTCAGGTTTTCGAGAGTGATCGGCTCAATAATGAAAGCTCTATCCATTGGGGAAAGGCGTTTGTCTTCGACGCCTTGATCGGAAACACGGACCGTCACCAGGATAACTGGGGCTGGCTACGGCTAGGACAAGAAAAGCATGTAGATTGGTCGCCGGCATTTGATAACGGCACCAGCTTAGGTCATGAAATACTGGAGCGGAATTTTCCAAAGTTTCAAGAGAGTAGTCGACTCGACAGATATATTAGCAACGGCCACCATCATGTAAAATGGTTGATGGAAGACGAAAAGCCCATGCAGCATGTGGAGCTTGTTCGGCGGTATGTTGCTGAATTTCCAGAAACCCGAGACCATATTATGAAATGTCTTGCGGTGGATATGGATCAGCTTGAAATTCAGCTTCGGGAACTGTGTGAGTTCGAATGCAAAGTATCATTTTCCGAGGCGCGATGCGATTTCGTGATACTGTTGTTGAAAACGCGCCTAGCGGCATTGTCTGCTGCATTGGGGGCCTAAGGCCATGTCAAATTTGATTGAACACCTAATAGAGCCAGAAAAATTGTCCCTCGTCTGGCAAGCTTCGAGCTCGGCCAATAGGGGCCGCTTGGTCGTGGGAGAGCTCTCCAGGTCCGGGGGCATAGTCTCTTTGCGATATCTAACCCAAACAACCGGATTTTTGGAAGCTGAGGAGGTCGGGTTCGCCGGTTTTCCTGCTTTTCCATCCAAGAAGGAGCTGTATTCAGAGGGTGTACTTGATACCTTTCTCAAGCGACTCCCGCCTCGCTCACGTACTGACTTTCCGAAGTATCTTAAGGACTTGAGACTGCCAACTGACTACTCGATTTCGGATTTCG
>JAPKBD010000395.1 GCA_028824965.1 Alphaproteobacteria bacterium
GGCTTTCTGAAAACCAGTCGACTCTTTTTGCTGCTCCAAAATAGCTTGGACCCGGGGCAGATCGCCACGCGATACGGTGAACGTCATGTCCGTTGTGGTGCCGTCGGGGGAGGCACTTTGCACAATCATGTCCACATTGACGTTGGCTTCCGCCAGGGGACCGAAAACCGCGGCGGCAACGCCGGGCCGATCGGCGACATGCAATAAAGTTACCTTCGCCTCGTCTGAAGCATATGTAATTCCACTGACTACCGCTTGTTCCACGATCTCTTCCTCGTCAACGACTAATGTACCGGGCGAATTGTTGAAACTGGACCGTACTTGAACGCGCACCCGATGGTTCATGGCCAGTTCGACAGAGCGGGTTTGCAGCACCTTCGCACCTTGGGATGCCATTTCCAGCATTTCTTCGTAAGTGATTTTATCAAGTTTACGCGCCGCCGTCACGATCCGTGGATCAGCGGTGTAGACACCATCAACATCCGTATAGATATCACAACGATCCGCATCCACGGCAGCGGCAAGGGCAACGGCCGTGGTGTCAGAGCCGCCACGGCCCAGGGTGGCGATGCGATTATTGGGCGAAATGCCCTGAAAACCCGCAACAACAGCCACTTCACCCTCCCCCATACGGCGGATTATTTCGGCCCCGTCAATACCTTCAATCCGGGCACTGCTGTGTGTGTCATCGGTTCGAATGGGGATCTGCCAGCCCATCCAGGACCGGGCCGCAATGCCTTTTTCCTGCAACGCCATGGCCAACAGACCTATAGTCACTTGCTCACCGGAGGAAACTATGGCGTCGTATTCCCGGGCATCATGCAGGCTGCTCATGGCCTGGGTCCATTCGATCAACTGATTGGTGGTTCCCGACATTGCGGACAGCACCACAGCCACTTCATTGCCGTCCGCGACCACCTGGGCCACGCGATCGGCAACAATACGAAGGCGCTCCACGTCCGCCACGGACGTACCGCCGAATTTTAATACTAACCGTGCCATAACCTCACCCGCAGACGCCTACTTACCTCTAATAATCACAGCGCGGCTATACATACTCAAAGGTCCGGAACCTGACAAGGGACTGGACGGTCGCATTTGACCAAGCATGATGGAAACAAACTAAAGCGCGCGGCCCGCAGCCTCTAATAATGCCTCGCCCCTTGGCGTAACACGCACCTGCAATCCGCCACCGCTGCGTGGCTCTCTGACAAGGAGGTTTTGATCCACCGCGTCCTCCCATACGGGCAGTCGGGGGCACGACGTACGCCAGGCGTCCATCACGTCCTCGTAATCGCGCGGTCGATACGCGATCCATTCAACAAGGTCGAGCACCAACGCATCCGTTGGTGTTGGTGTTGGTGCTGGTGCTGGTGTTGCTGTTGCTGTTGCCATTACCGCCTACCCTCCAATTATCGTCCTCATCTACTATTTCAGATAGGGAGGAATGTGATTTTGAAAATATGTGATAATATCCCTCGTGTTAAGGTAGCAGTTATTCCCCATAATCAACAGGTTATCCATGGCCCAGGCCGCCAGCATCGACCCCACAGAAGTTGACCGATTTAGCCAAATCGCCGCGCAATGGTGGGATGCCGAGGGTCCTATGGCACCTTTGCATCGCCTAAACCCAACCCGCCTGAAATACAGCCGGGATCAGCTTTGTGCCCATTTCGAGCTTGATGGCCATGGCCTGCGTCCCCTCTCCGGCCTGAATTTATTGGATGTGGGTTGCGGCGGCGGATTGTTGTCGGAACCGTTTTCGCGCATGGGTGCTGCCGTTACCGGTATTGATGCGGGAGTGGAGACGATAGCCGCGGCGCACGCCCATGCCCAGGATCTGAGCCTCGACATCGATTACCGCGCTATGGCGGCTGAGGATTTGGCGGCGTCCGGTGCGCAATTCGATGTGGTCGTCAGCATGGAAGTGATTGAGCATGTGGCCGATGTTGCAGGCTTTATGGATGCACTGGTGACTCTGACCAAGCCTGGCGGTGCGATATTACTGGCCACTATGAACCGGACACCCCGGTCGTTTTTGACCGCGATCCAGGGCGCCGAATAACGGTTACGTTGGCTGCCCGTGGGCACCCACGATTGGAATCGGTTTCGCAAACCTGCAGAATTAGGCCGTTATTTGCGCCGTAGCGGTGCGGAACTGCGGGACATCACAGGCATGCGCTATTTACCCCGCCAGGATGATTGGCAGCTTTCGAGAGACGCCGGGGTGAACTATCTGGCCTATGCGATCCGGCCGGAATAATTCACCCCGCGCAGCAAAATCCTATCAACCCTGATAGGTGAACGGTGCCATCAGGCCGCCTTTGCCCGATGGGTGGTTCCAATCAAAATCAAAATCCTTGTAGGTCAGACCTTCGTTTCTGGCCACGGTTTGCGCCCCACCCGGCACAAATGCCAAGGGCGTATCGGTCAGGGTTACATCGGCACCATCATGACCTTCGATAGCCGTGATTTTCGTTTCGCCAATACCATCGATCCGGACAGAGCGTGATTTACCATCCACCACGATTTCGATCGGGGCCTGTTTAACACCCACAATCTCACCAATCAGGGGCGCAATATTCGCAAAATGTCCGCCCTTTTGGCCACCGAATATACCGGTCAACTCTTCCATCTGCGCACCGTCAGCACCATCGTCAACATAAAGTGCTACTTTCAAATTACCTTCTGTCATGAGGCCGGGTGCATACAAAGCCATTACAACCTTGCGGCCGCCGAGATCAACATCGCCACTCTTACCGCTGTCAATTGACCAAGAAATAAGGCCTTTGCAATCGCCTTCAGTAGGCGGGCTTAAAGTTACGCAAGGACAACTTGCCTCATAATTACAGCTATCAAAAAAATACTCCGGACATTTCCCACTGCGCCATGGCTGGGGCCTCCCTTATGTTGTGGTGTATAATAATCTTCAGAGTTCACTCAAAAATCGCATCTGCAACAACATTATGGGTAGTTTAACCAGCCTTTACATGAAAAGAACAGGAGACTTCGATGAGAAAATCAGTATATACGGTAGCCGGCACCACGAACGGTCTCAATCAAAGCTGACTGCGCGCCCAACTTCCGCCGCAATGACCGGATAACAACATCTACCACATTGCTGCCCCCGTGGTGGCGTTGACGCCATACATCATCGAGCAGCATATCCCGTGTAAGCACAGTCCCGCGACGTTCAACAAGGTAGCGAACAACTTCAAACTCACGACGGGTCATTGCTTTGCGCGGTGTATCCGGGGTGATGATTTCCCGCCGGATAAAATCAAAAGGCAAATCACCGTGGGCATCCACTTCGCCCGCTAGCAGTCTTGATAACCAGCCATCGACGGAACCGGTTCCGAAATCCAGCATCGCTGTCGTTGGCGGATTGTTCGTCCCCATAACCGATAATTGGCCCAAGACCTGAAACTGTAATTCCGTCAACGCAGGCCCATAGGGTGCGGGATCATGGGCACAGACATAGACCCGGCGCAGGTCCGGGCGCATCTCCAGATAGGATCGCTTCAGATCGATCCAGCTTGCGCCTTGATCAGGTCC
>JAPKBD010000396.1 GCA_028824965.1 Alphaproteobacteria bacterium
TCCTGACCTTACGCTTGGGTTTGCTGACCCTGCCGCTCGACCGCTCCAACGCCCGTTTTGGATCAAGCGGTTCGCCGACCTGGATTGCCAGAGGGCTGCGTGCGACCCCTGCGGCATTGACCGTCATTTCCGGTTCGCGTCGGAACAGGGGATGGGTTGCCGCCTGCCGGCCCAGCCGTTCGGCAGTTGCAGCTGCCAAGCGCGCAGCACCCATGGTGCCCATCATCCCGGTTAATCCAGCCCCCAGTCCGGCCCGCGCCATGGCCAGCCATTCCGCCAGGCGGATACCCAGCAGATACAGCAATGTCAGAGTGGCGATCAGGGCCAATGCGGTGGTGACCAGAGGTGAATGAGACGTCAGGCCGATCAATGTGAGAGGTTCGCCACCTGTGCGGAGCAGCCAATCACCGCCAAAGCCACCCAGGCCCGCAACCTGGGGCCATTGTTCAGGCGCCTGAACGGAGGCTGCAACGGCTGCCAGCATGACCAGGCACGGCAACACCAGGGCCAAACGCAATCCATACCAGGGCAGCCCTCGGTGGGAGGCAATCCGCCAGGCCCAACAGGCCATAATGACGACAACAGCGATGCTGGCCAGACCCAAGGCCTGCAGCAACATATCTGCGGCATAAGCACCCGGCGTTCCCAGCCAATTCTGGGCGGTGGCGGTCGTTGCCACATTGATCGAGGCATCATCGGGATGATAACTGGCCAATGCCAAAGCGAGGGCGGTGGCAAAGGCAAACAGTATCAGGCCCACGACCTCCACGACCCGTCGGCGCATGAACAATACAGCCGTTGGCGGCAGTAGCGCTATTTTGCGCGGCGATCCACTATGCTGTGACATGGCGGTTATCCCTCAATTTTCCGTCATTATCTATCATACTCAAACGATCATGCCTCAAATTCCGTGCCCCAAAACTTCATGCCCAAAACTTAATGCCCTAAACATCATGACAGAGTGTCCGCAATACGGGTCAGGGCGTCTTCCATAATCGATTTCTCGTGTACCATGGCAACCCGGATATAATTCTTGCCGGGATTGTTATCTACATCGTCGTCGGCGCTTAAATAGGCGCCAGGCAGAACGCGAATGGCGGCGCGGGCCCAAAGTTCCTTTGTTGCCGCCTCCCCATCACCCACATCCAGCCACAGGAAAAATCCACCCTGGGGGCGATAAAAGCCAAATCGGTTGGATAATATCCGCTCTGCCATATCGAATTTTTCGACGTAGAGCGCCCGGTTCGCCACAACGTGGTCTTCATCCTGCCACAGGGCCGTCGCTGCCGCATAGACGGGCAGGGGGGACGGGCTGCCGCCATATTCGCTCAAACGACGAAACAGCATAAGTAATTCCCCATCGCCCGCCACGAAGCCGGAGCGTAGGCCCGCCACGTTGGAGCGTTTGGAGAGGGAGTGAAAAACCAAAATGCCCGACATATCGCCACTATTAGCGGCGCAGATCTGTAATGTTCCGGGCGGCGGGGCATCGTTGTAAATCTCGGCGTAGCATTCATCAACCACCAGGGTGAAATCGTACTTGCGTGACAACGCCACCAGGTTTTCCAGGTATGTCAGGTCCGCCACGGCACCTTGAGGATTGCCCGGCGTACAAAAATAAACCAACGCGGTGCGTTCCAGAATACTTTCATTCAGACCGGCAAAATCCGGCAAAAAGCCATTTTCGGCCCGGGCAGAGACGAATATGGGTTCCGCGCCCGCAGCAATAGCAGCACCGGCATAGCATTGATAAAATGGGTTCGGCATCAAAACGACCGGTTGTTGCCCTGCCTTTGTTGGGGGAACGGCCATAAAAGCGGTGCGAAACAAAGCCTCCCGCGTGCCGGCACAGGGGGCGATGTGGCGGTCTGGATCGACCATGCCGTCCGGCAATTCATAACGCCGGTTCAGCCAATCAGCCACGGCGCGGCGAAAGTCCGGCGTACCGGCCACGGGGGGATATTTGCCATAGAGATGACGGTTCGCATGCAGGATTTCGCCCACAAAATCAGGGTAGGGATGTTGTGGCTCCCCCAGACTAAGGGCGATGGGGGCCAAATCGGCGGGTGGCACGAGCGGGTCAAGCAAATCGCGCAAGCGCTCAAACGGGTAGTCGGGCAGGGCGTCAAGACGAGGGTTAATAATGTTGCGGGACGGGCTGAATTGCTCACCCTGTTGGGTTATATTGGACTGTGTTGTCAAGGTGCCGACGCCTGTTCCTGATCGTCAAAATTGGTGTCCGATGCCTGCTCAATGCTCGATTCGCAAGGTGATTCGCGAATCGAGAACATAATACAAACGAACAATAGATAATGTAACCATCTTTTGGAGCATATACAAGGACTTGCGTCGTTAACTTCTCATTTGACCGGAACGTTATGCGGGCTTCTGTTCAGCATTCTCTGTTTGTTCCAATTTTTCAGGTGTTTGGATTTCGCTAAAGCGAGGGCCCGGAGGCTGCAAAATTGTTGCAATCTCCGGGCCCTTGGTTGTGGTCGTGTAATCTCGTGCTAGGCTAGGTCAGATGATGCTTTCACCGTGCAGGCTGGTGTCAAGACCTTCGCGTTCTTCGTCTTCTTCAACCCGCAGGCCCATGACGGCGCCAACCAGTTTGACCAGAATGAATGTGACGATGGCGCTGTAGGCGATGGTAACGCCAATGCCGTACAGCTGAATGCCAACCTGGGCAGCATTGCCTTCCAACAGACCTGGTGTGCCGCCCACAGCTTCGACTGCGAAGACGCCGGTCAGGACTGCGCCGATGATGCCGCCGATGCCATGCACGCCAAAGACGTCCAATGCATCGTCGTAACCCAGCTTGTGCTTGAGCCACATAACGGCAAAGAAACAACCAAAGCCGGCCAGCAGGCCTAGGGCAAGTGCGCCGCCCGGCAGCACGAAACCGGCTGCCGGTGTAATAGCGACAAGGCCTGCTACAGCACCTGAGGCGATGCCCAGGACAGAGGGTTTGCCGCGGGTGAACCATTCTGCAAACATCCAGGCCAGTGCGGAGGCTGCTGCGGCGATCTGCGTGACGGCCATGGCCATGCCCGCATTACCGTCGGCGGCAAGTTCAGAACCAGCATTGAAGCCGAACCAGCCAACCCACAACAACGAAGCACCAATAACTGTTAGCACCAGGTTATGGGGGGCAAGGTTTTCACGGCCATAGCCGATCCGTTTGCCCAATACCAAGCACAGCACCAAGGCTGCGACACCAGAGTTGATGTGGACCACGGTGCCACCGGCGAAATCCAAGACACCGGCCCCGCCCAGGAAGCCGCCGCCGCCCCAGACCCAATGACAAATCGGGGCATAAACAATGACCAGCCAAAGGGCGAGGAAGACCATCAGGGAGGAAAATTTAATCCGCTCCGCCACCGCGCCTGTGATCAGGGCAGGGGTAATGATGGCAAATGTCATCTGGAACATCATGAAAACAGATTCAGGAATAGTCCCGCTCATAGAATCAACGCCGATACCCATCAGGAATAATTGGCCCAAATCGCCGACGAAGGGACCTTCGCCCGAAAATGCCAGGCTATAGCCGAT